>NZ_JBHRSA010000041.1:0-242153 GCF_042643145.1 Virgibacillus xinjiangensis | reverse complement strand
AATACCGACTTCATACCGATCTAATCGTTGCCTAATAAAACTCCAACTATTGGGGGTCACACCAAAAGCGTAGTGGAATTTCCGCAGCGGTGTGAAGAGCTGCCAAACTTGGCTTCAGTACAGCAACCAACTAGAAACCACACGCGCCAGAAACTGAAGTGGAAGTTGTCCTCGGCATTTACCACCCACATACTCGTAAAGCAATGGATAAAAAATTGAAACTATTTCCAATAACTATCGTATAATCAAGAAGAGAGGGGGAAGGGGAAGTTGACACTATCTTTAAAAAATGTAACGAAACGGTATGGAGGCCATACGGCTGTAGACGGATTGACCCTCCATATACCAGAGAAAGAGATGTTCGGGTTTCTGGGAGGAAATGGAGCAGGAAAAACTACCACATTCCGCATGATTCTAGGGCTGCTGGACACCAGCGAGGGTAGCATTACCTGGAACGGGGAGACCATCGATTACAATAAGAGCCATTTGATCGGCTACCTGCCGGAAGAACGGGGGCTCTACCCGAAATTGAAAGTACGGGATCAGATGGTATATCTCGGAAAACTGCGCGGTATGAAAAAGCGGGACATTTTAACAGAACTCGATTACTGGCTGGAACGCTTCCGAGTACCAGAATACCTTGATAAAAAGGTGGAGGAACTATCCAAAGGAAATCAGCAGAAGATACAATTCATCTCTGCAGTGATCCATCAACCCAAGTTGCTGATCCTGGATGAACCGTTTTCCGGCCTGGATCCAGTTAACGTGGAAATGCTCAAGCAGGCCGTGCTTGATTTGAAAGAGAAAGGTACATCGATTGTTTTTTCCTCCCACCAAATGGACCATGTAGAGGAAATGTGTGAGAACCTCTGTATTCTGCAAAAAGGACAGCCGGTCGTACAGGGGGAACTGAATGAAATCAAACGTTCTTTTGGTAAAAAGAACTTGTTGATCCATGGCGATATGGATATGGATGCGTTCAAAAAATACCCTGGTGTCACCCGCTATAGGAAGACAATGGCAGGGTGTGAACTGCAAATTGAGGAAGAGCAAGTTTCCCAAAAGATTTTTGCGGAACTCCATGGGAAAGGGTTTATCCGTAAATTCGAATTGGAAGAACCATCCCTGAATGATATTTTCATTGAGAAGGTGGGTGCTTCCTATGAATAAATTTTGGATCATTTTATCCCATACATACATGAACCGCGTAAAATCGAAATCCTTTCTGATCAGTACCGTTTTGACCCTTCTGTTCATTTTCGGAATGGCCAATATCCAGTCGATCTTGAATGCTTTTTCCGATGACAGTGTCGATACCATTGCGGTGATAGATGAATCAGCTATGTACTTTGATACCTACAAGCAGATGGTGGAGGCATCCAGTGAAGATTTGGAACTGGAAGCTTATGAGGAGAGTGAGGAGGAAGCAAAGGAAGCGGTACGGGAAGATATATACACGGCACTCATCGTACTAACGGAAAATGATAGGAATTTGCCACAGGCCGCCTTCTATGCAAATGACGTTTCGGGTGCAGAAGAGCAAATGATTTTGGAACAGCAACTGCAGCAAATGAAAGTATCTCTGGCTACGCAGCAGGCGGAGATCGATCAGTCTACGTTGGCCCAAATCAATGAACCAATTTCATTTGAGGCCGTTGCGCTGAATGAAGCGGCAAAAACGACAGAAGAGCTCAACCAGACACGCGGCATTGTCTATATCATGTTGTTTGTCCTTTATATGGCAATCATCTTATACGGACAGATGATTTCGACGGATGTGGCTACCGAGAAATCCTCCCGTGTCATGGAGATTCTTGTTTCAAGTGCGCCACCTGTCACCCATATGCTTGCTAAGATTGCCGGTATAGCCCTGCTTGGTCTGACACAGGTAGGACTCTTTGTCGGAGCCGGCTATTTCATGGTTGCCTCGAAACAAGAGGAGATGACCGGGGGAATATTCAGTTACTTGGGAGTCCAAGGCGGCTCTGCTTCCATCTATATCTATGCGGTGGTCTTTTTTGTTCTCGGCTATCTGCTGTATGCTACTCTGGCGGCCATGCTAGGGGCACTGGTAGCCAGGGTGGAAGACGCCAATCAAATTATGATGCCGGTCATCCTGTTGATCGCTGTGGCCTTCATCATTGCCATGTACGGTTTGAATATGCCGGATACCAGTTTGATCCGTATTACCTCCTTCATTCCCTTCTTTGCTCCGATGATCATGTTTCTGCGGGTAGGAATGCTGGATATACCTATTTGGGAAGTGGCTTTATCGATCGGCCTGCTGATAGGGACCATCGGAATTCTAGCCATAGTCGGCGCCAGGGTATACAAGGGCGGTGTCCTCCTATATGGTACATCGAATTCGCTGAAGGATTTGAAGAAAGCACTGGCTTTATCGAAAAAAGAATAAGAAAGTACTATTGAAGCGAAATGCCTTGAGCCGGCATTTCGCTTTTTTCCATCTATTGCACTATCAGCAGGATGCCTGCAGATGATGTGTAATTCATGTCTATTCTCTGTCTATAGATACAATGTAACAGAACGTGCATTCGCATTTGTTTTCTGGTAAAATGAGGATAATCATCAGAGGTGGACGGAGGTAGTGAAATGGGGAGTCCGATTACTTTTCTTCATGCAGCAGATCTGCACTTGGACAGTCCATTCAAAGGGCTGTCGGAAGTGCCGGAGCACTTATTTTCTGAAATTCTGGAAAGCACGTTCCAGGCATTGGACAGGCTTGTCCAAACGGCAATCGATAAACAAGTCGACTTCGTTCTTTTGGTTGGGGACCTTTTTGATCAGGAAGTCCACAGTTTAAAGGCACAGATTCGACTCAGAAGGAAGATGGAGGAATTGGAACATCATGGTATCCATGTTTATGCCTCTTACGGTAATCATGATTTCATGACAAAGGATCCTTTCCGGGTGGGTTTTCCCGAAAACATGCATGTTTTCCCGGGGGAACAGGTAACCAGCTTTACCTTTGTGAAAGGGGACGGAACGGAGGCAGCTGTTCATGGATTCAGTTACGAGAACCGGGCAGTTACCGACAGGAAGGTGGATGAATATGAAGTGGAGGGCGGTTCTGCCGACTATCATATTGCAACATTGCACGGCAGTATCCAAACCAATACGGATCATGATGTCTATGCTCCGTTCCGGTTAGGAGAGCTGACCGGAAAGGAATTCGATTACTGGGCGCTTGGGCATATCCATAAGCGGGAAGTGCTCCATGAAAACCCGCCTGTCATCTATCCCGGAAATATCCAGGGCAGAAACCGGAAAGAACTGGGAGAGAAAGGCTGTTATCATGTAACACTTTCGGAATCAGGAGCCGATTATTCGTTTATCCCCCTGCAGGAGATACAGTTCGAGACGATGAGTGTGGATATGGCAGGGGTGCAAGATGTCCATCATCTGGAAAAGACTATTATTGAAAAGGCAAGGGAACTAGTTCCCGGCCGTTGCTTGATCGATCTGAAGCTCTACCATATGGACGCAAGTTCCCAAGAATGGGCGGGACAGCATGTAGTGGAGGATTTGGTAGATTTGGTGAATGAGCCCCTGGCTGCAGCCTCACCATGGTCGTATATCTTTCGTGTAGAGGTGGAGGAAAGCTTCAAGCTGGATGAACAGTTGAAAAAAGGCGAGCATTTTATAGGAGAATTGATCAGAAGTTTTTCTGAAACGGAGATCGACTCATTCTTGGATGATCTCTATCAACAAAAACAGGCCAGAAAATATCTCACACCGGTACCCGAGGAAGAGAAAAGAAAAATAAAAGCGGAAGCAGAGCAGATGCTGCTCCGCGAGCTTCTCAGGAAATGAGGTGGATCGGATGAAATTGGTGAAAGCGGTAATATACGGATTTGGAAAATGGGTGGACCATCCATTGGACTTTACTGCAGCTTCCCCGTTGGTCATCTATGGAGAAAATGAATCAGGTAAATCTACCATACAGCAATTCCTTTTATTCATGCTTTTCGGCCTGCCGCCAAAACAGAGAGCATTTTACCGACCGAAAAATAGTGGCAGAATGGGAGGAAGGCTGACCATTGATATTCCTGGAACAGGGGTGGTAACCATTGAACGGCTGGACGAGGCAAGAAACGGCAAAGCTGTCTGCCACGGACCGGAAGGAGAGGAATATCCGGAGGAATGGCTGGAAGACCGTCTTCATGGAATGACCCTGAAAACCTACCAATCTATCTATTCTTTTTCTGCTCTCGATCTGAATGGACTTTCTGGAATGAAAGAGAATGATTTCGGTGAGGTATTGTTTGGTATCGGCCTCACAGGCTCCCAAAACCTCTATACGGTGGAGAAGAGACTGGAACAGCAAATGGCAGCTTTATTCAAGCCCTATGGCAAAAAACCTTCCATCAATGAGCAATTGAACACTTTGGATGGCATCACAGGGGATCTGCGCCGTTTTAAAGAAAGAGAGGGTTCTTATCTAGCTAAGAAAGAAGAAAAACATCAGGAAGAGGAGAAAATCAGTCGGCTCAAGAGCGAAATTGAGCAACTGAAGGAACAGTTGTCGAATACAGCTCTGCAACAGCAAGCACTTCCGATGGTGAAAAAATACCGTACATACACTGAACAGCTCAAAGGCTTTCCATCTCTGGACATTTTTCCCGAGAAGGGGAGGGAGAGGCTGGAAAAGCTCAAGGAAAAGCTGCTTCCCCTACAAAGTGAACAGGCTTTATTGGAAGACAATATGAGAAAGTACAGGGTACGGATGGAAGAGCTGAAAGGGAAACTGAAAGAAGAGTCTGTCTATGAACGTGCTGACCAAGTACTCCGACATAAGGAGGGGTATCTTAACGCTTTACGTGAACAGGAAAGGATTTCAGCGGCTGTCGAGAAAAAGAAGACGCAGCTGGATGCCGAGGTTCAACGGCTCCATGTCGGATTGTCTGTCGAGGAGTTGTCTTCTCTGGAATTTCCTTTTCACTTAGAGAAAACATGGAGCCAGACCAAGATGGATGCAGAGCAGCTGAGGCTGGAGGAAGAGAGGATCAAGCAGGAATACCAAGAGCTGAAACAACAGAGGAATTACTTGTTGAATCAGGCATGGGAAGCGGAAGAAGGTACATTATCGGAAAGTGAATATCAGGAGCTGACAGAGAAGCTGAGCGGCTATAAAGAAAAAGAAATGCTGCTTCGGCTACAGTCTGGTGCAGAGTATTTAAGCGAGAATTGGCGGCAGCAGAAAGCCAAGCAGGAACAAAGGAGCAATCTGCTGTTAACCGTCTCTTTTACCATCGCAGCACTTCTGGCAGTAATTGGTGCCCTCTTCGGACAATCGGCCTTATTTTGGATGATTCCGATCCTGCTTCTCGCCGGTATCGGGCAGAAAATGTATTCGAAAAGCCATATAGCTTCCATGGACCATTTCTTCACAGAAGAGGCAGAACAGTCTGCCACCCTTGATTTAAGTGAGGAAGAACGAAGAGAAGCGGAACAGGCAGTAACCTTGCATGAGCAGAGATCGTCGGAATTGACAGCTGTCAAGGAACAGCTCAAGACGGTGGATATCCAGTTCATCAAACTGGATGAAAAACGCAGGGGAATCGAAGAAAAAAGGCGACGCGTCGATGCTCTGATCAGTGAACAACATGAAAGCTATCCATTTTTGGAACAGGTGGAGATCGCCTATTGGCCGGAATTCTATCATTATATAAAGAAATTATTGGACATCCATTCCGACTATCGACTGCTTCAGCAGGAGAAAGGCAGACTGGACCAATCGTTGGATGAAAATGGCCGTCCAGCTATGGCTTTTTGTGAGGACCAGAATCTGGGGCCGTCCAGCTTGGATCCTCTACAGGCATTCCGTCTGGTGGAAGAACTGATGGAGCATCGCCAGCAGATTATCAGGGAAATCAACCAATATGAGAAATTGGCTGAAGATAACCGCCGGGGAGTCGAGGAAACCAGGCGTAAAGCAGGAGTCTACCAAGAGGAGATAGAGGAACTGCTGAACGCAGCAGAAGTGGGTTCGGAAGAGGCGTATTACCGGAAGGCCAGGCAGGTTGAGGAAAAAAGGAAACTGGAAGAAGAAGCCAAGCGGCTAAAAGATCAGCTCCATACGACATTTCCGGATGAAATGTGGAAAAGAATGCTTACAGACATGCCAGAAGAACAGGCGTTGGAAAACACTGCAAGGAAAGGGAAAGAGACCTTGAGGGATTTGGAGGAGGAACTGAACCGTTCCAGGCAGCACCTTGCTGATATGAAAGCAGCCATCTCAGCTGTGGAGTCATCAGAAGGCTATTCCAATACCTTGCACCGGCTTGGAATGGAAAAGGAAAAATTAGATGGGCTGGCACATCAGTGGTCCGTTCTGAAAACGGCTAAGGAGATGTTGGAGAAGACGAAAAAGACGTATCGGGACAAATACCTCCACCAGGTGATGGAAACAGCTTCCCACTACTTTTCCATCATTACTGGAAAGCATTATGTGTATGTGTACCCGCCAATGGGTGATACCCCTTTTCAGGCTGAAGCAAGGGACGGTGTTCGGTACAAAGCAGAGGAATTATCACAAGGGACGATCAACCAGTTATATATTTCTCTGAGGCTGGCGATCGGAGATATCATGAGTGACAAGCATTCTCTCCCATTTATCATTGATGACGCCTTTGTACACTTTGATACGATACGTACCAAGCGCATACTGGATATACTCGGACAGCAGAATCAGCAGGTCATCCTGTTCACCTGTAGGGAAGAAGTAAGGGACCATGCATCCTTTACCATTCGCATTCATGGATAAATAATGATAAACTATTTTCAGATTACATGCGGTTGGAGGGTTTTCCATTGGCAGGAGATAGAGAAGCAGATAATAAAGAGAAGCATGAAGAAACCATTGAGAAATTCATCCAAGTTATTGCCAAGAACATGAATTTGTATGGCATTCCCCCTTCAGTGGGGCGGCTCTATGGTGTGTTATATTTTGCGGATGAACCGATGACCTTGGATGGTATGAGGGAAGCACTGGAAATGAGCAAGACAAGCATGTCGACCGGCGTGCGATCATTGTCCGAAGTTAAAATGGTGAAGCCTGCATTCAAGAAGGGTGTAAGGAAAGATCTTTACCAATCAGAGGAGGATTGGTATAAATCCTTCACTTCTCTCTTTGGAAACCGCTGGCGGAAACAGACAGAGATGAATATTGAAGAGGCAGAAGATGCCATTGAAGAACTGCAGACACTTATGGAAAAGACAGAGGACGAACAGCTGCTAGAGGAACTGCAGAGAGATTTGGAGCGCCTGGAGTACGCCAGAAACTACTATTTATGGTTGAAGGACTTCATCCGTACCATGGAATCAGGGGAAATCTTCGAATATATTCCCAAGAAAGATAAATAGATGATTGGAGATTGACATGGATGGTGACCGACGAGCCCCGAGTCAGTCTCTTTTCCATATGGGGAGGATTTGTATGAAAAAAGGCATAGGACAGACGGCAATTGGGGAATCCATCGACAGCTTTATGCTGATCAAGGAGGCAACGAAAGGCGTGGCCAGTAATGGCAAGCCATTTTTGACGTTAATCCTTCGCGACGCAACAGGAGAGATAGACGCAAAACTTTGGGATGCCACGAAAGAGGATGAGGCGGTTTTTGTGCCGGAACAAATCGTCAAGCTCACAGGGGAAGTCAGCCAATTCAGGGGGAAGGCCCAATTGAAAATCAGTTCCATCAGACCGTCCCAGCCTACCGATGGGGTCCATGTCTCAGAATTTGTAGAAAAAGCACCTGTGGATCAAAAGGTCCTCTCGGAGAAGTTGACAGAGATAATTTTCGAAATGCAGAATCCCGTGCTCCAGCGTATGGTCCGTGCCTTTATCAAAAAGTATCAAGAGGACCTGCTGACCTATCCAGCCGCCGCTAAAAACCATCATGAATATGTATCTGGGCTGGCACATCATATCGTCAGTATGGTGGCTATAGCAAGGGAACTGCATGGATTATACCCGGAATTGAACAAGGATTTGCTGTATGCGGGTATCATCCTTCACGACCTTGGCAAGCTCAAGGAATTATCCGGTGTTGTAACTACCAGTTATACTGTAGAGGGTAAGCTGCTCGGTCATATACCGATGATGGTGGAAGAAATCGGTATGATGGCCAGAGAACTTCAGATTGAAGGGGAAGAAGTCCGTGTGCTGCAGCATCTGGTGCTTTCCCACCATGGCAAAGCTGAATGGGGAAGCCCGACCCCGCCATTGGTCCGTGAGGCGGAGGTTCTGCATTTGATCGATATGATGGATGCCAAGTTGAATATGTTGAACAGGGCATTGGATAAGGTGAAACCTGGAGAATTCACGGAGCGGATGTTCGCGATGGATAACCGTGCGTTCTATAAACCTTTGTTCGAAGAAAGTTAAAAGGCATGTTTCCTGCCACTTGTTCATATCTATCTATTATAAGGTTGGACAAGGGAGGTAGTAAAATGATTTTAGGAGTTTCCTGGTGGGTGTATGTGGTGATCTTCCTCATTTTCTTCAGCGGTGTCATGTCCTACCGGGCAATGCAGGCGGAAAGGAAACTGGAGGAAGAGGCAGCAGAACAGGAAGGAAAAATCTATATGGAAAGAATGGAAATAGAAAGGGATAGGAGAAGACAGGGATCCCATTAAAAAAGGCTAATACACAACCAGGTGTATTAGCCTTTTTTCTTGATTATTCTTGTTCTGAGTCTTGTTGTGACTCTTCTCCGGATTCTTCTTCTGGACTTTCTTCAGAGGTTTCACCAGATTCCTGTTCTTGGTTATTCTCTTCCGATCCTGCTTCCTCGGCAGGTGTGAATAGACCTTCGAACTCATCAATCTGTACATCGACGTTGGCTTCTTGGATCAGGTTGTCCAGTTTGGATTGGGCTGCTGACATATCCACTTGTGCAGCTTCCAAGTCACGGCGGATTTGATCTTTCATTTCTTCATACGAACCGATTTCTTCTTCGGATTCCCGTTTTTCATTGACCTTGATGATGTGGTAGCCGAAATCGGATGCCACTGGGTCGCTGATCTCGCCTTCTTCCATATTATAAGCGGCGTCCTCGAATGCAGGAACCATATCACCAGCTGTAAACCATCCCAGGTCTCCGCCGTTCTGAGCAGATCCGTCTGTGGAATATTCCTTGGCAAGCTCAGCAAAATCAGCACCTTCATCCAATTTGTTTTTCACTTCATTGGCTGTTTCTTCATCTTCCACCAGGATATGCTGGGCATTGATCTCTGTTTGCATCCGGTCATAACGCTGCTGGATTTCCTCTTCAGAAACTTCGATACCCTCTGTCATCGCTGCTTCCTGGAGAAGGCTCAAATAAAGGACATTACGGTATTCATCCTCACTGGAAAATCCGCTTTGCTGAAGCGCCATCTCGAAATTATCCCCGTACTGTTCTTTGGCAGCTTCTAGTTCCGCTTCTACTTCTTCCTCACTTACCTCGTAGTTGTCTTCCAATACTTTAATAGTGACTAATTCCTGCAGCACAGCCTCACCGTGACGATCTTTCAATTCCTCATAAAATTCTTCCTGTGTAATATTGCCGGCTTCTGATTCAACGACCGTTTCGGATCCACTATCATCCGAGCATGCGGCAAGTGTAAGGGCCCCTGCTGCCAGGGTTGCAGCAATCGCTAATTTTTTCATCTATTAACACTCCTACTCTTTATATATACCTTTGGTCGGTTTTTTTACATAGTTAAATATACCATACAAAAGTTGCGAAAAAAACAGAAGCAACCATTTCCTGTAAAATTACCTGCAAATTACCTAAAACCTGCCACAAATTCTGCTTGAAGGGGTAGACAAATAATTGATCAACGGAAGTAAATAGGAAGCCATCCAGCTCCCACGAGCGTTGAAACATAAAAAAAGGCCTGAACCGTCATCGATTCAGACCTTTTTTCATTGAAGTAAGCCATCCTATTGTGCCTTTAGAAGAATGTCAAATCCATCATGCCTATTATCAATAAATGCGCATTTGGGAGCTTTCCAGATATAGACCATATATAGGTAATCAATAAAACTCATGCCGATATGGATGGAAGCCAACACCAAAAAGTAGAAATAATACTCCGGAAACATATAACTTGCTGCAATTCCCGGGACGGTCAATAGCAGGCTCGGAGCACCTGCGGTAATGAAAGAGACCTTTTTCGTCAAATGGTATTTAGTACTATAGGAAATAACGGGAATACACTTATATTTTTTCTTATAGACGAAATTCACACGCTTATTCATGACAATTAATGGTAAAATATGCATAAGGGTGTGTATCATGGGAAGAAAGAATAGTACAATGAGAAACGGGACAAAAGCCGCTTCATTATTCGGCATCCTGCCATGAACGATGGAAACAGGTACATATAGTACGGTGAATGCCAAAATACTGACCAAAAATGAAATGAAGTTCATTCGTTGCAGTCCGAATTCTTTGTTGATGTTGATTGATTTCCAGCAGTTCACTTTTGATCCCTCCCATGCTTTTGGTACTAGTGTTTATATACGTTTCGTTAGCAATTCTTCATGAATAATAGTACGTTTACAGAGAAAAATCAACCACTTTCCAAAAAGTTTCATGTAAAAATTTTTTCATGTGGGTACATCCCCTTGGCAACGGGGATTCTTACCTTTTAAACGGGGGCAATGGCGATGGCTGACTTTCCAAAAATAAATAGAGAAACCACTACGTTCCACCTGCACCTTCTATCCAAGGTGATAGATCTGGCTAAATACCCGGTGATCCGGCTGGTAATCGAAAATAATATTTCCCGGGAGGAATATGAGGAACTATTCCAACTGCTGGAGGAATTGGACGAAAAATATGCTTCCCAGAAAAAGGAGGGCCTGCTGGACTATTCTTCTTTGCTTGTTCATTTTGTCGGTATGCTGAATGAAAAATTGGAGCCGCATGAAACAATTCGGGCATTAAAAAAAGAAGGATATTATCCTTCTTTACTGAGTGAATTCGTTTACATCATGCAGCGTGAAAATTTGGAAAGGAGGAGATGGTAGAAAGCAGATCATTCCTGCTTCATCTCCCGGAACAATTCTTCCACCTGTTCATGGAACTGGATGATGTTATCCAGATAATCGTTCAATTTTTCCATTTCTTTCGAAGTATTCCCCTCGATCTCTTGTATATCTCCTTCAATAGCTGCTAGTGCATCTTTTTGGTGGGTGGTCGCGACCAGCCATTTATTTAGATAAGAATTCATAAATGATTTGAATAATTGCGAGTTAGCCTGATAAAGATCCTTCCTTATTCCTTTTTTCCATACGCGTGTAACAAGATTCATATCTGCTAGAGTGCGAATACTCGTACTCATGGAAGTTTTGCTTTTACCGATCGCATCGCTCATTTCATCCAAGGTCATGGGCTCATTCACTAGGTAAAGGCAGGCGAATAAACGTGCCTCTACAGGGGTCAAGCCGAACATTTCCAAGGTTTTTGAGAATTCGGTGATAATTCTATAGGTAATTTCTTCACTTGTCTTGACAATCATATAATCCCCCTATACCACTGCTCTTCACTAAGGTTAACTTAATTTCAGCCTGATTTGAAATTACTGGTTGCCTAGCAAATTAAAGCAATTGGCAGGATATAGGAGCATGTAGTCTATATAATCCGTACAGAATAAACTGTACGTAAAAAACATACTAAATTAAAAGAATTTAAGGTTTGAACGGTATGGGTTGTTTAAGATATAGTGTTATAGTAACTGAATGACGTTCGGTACCTGTGAAACAGTTAAGTTTGCTGCAGGCATCCATATGCTTCAACGGTAAATGACAGTTTCATAGATTTTGCATGGAGAATTAATGCGCAGAAAGTCCCGGGTCTATATGCATAGCAAAAAGACAATTGATAGGAAGAAGGAAGAGGTGAAGGTTTTGCCTGTAATAGAAGTAAAGGATTTAACCAAAGTTTTTGGTAAGAATCCAAAGAATGCCCTCAAACTTTTGGATGAAGGGAAAAACAAAGAGGAAATCCTGAAAGAGACAGGAAATACAGTAGGTGTCAATCGTGCTTCCTTTTCTGTGGAAGCAGGGGAAATATTCGTCATCATGGGTCTGTCCGGGAGTGGTAAATCTACCTTGGTCCGACTGCTCAATCGGCTGATCGAACCGACCCAGGGAAATATCCTGGTCGATGGAGAAGATTTATCTACCATGGATAAACAGTCCCTCAGAAAAGTACGCAGGGAAAAAATGAGTATGGTATTTCAGAAGTTCGCTTTATTCCCTCATCGTACTATTCTAGAAAATGCAGAATTCGGACTGGAAGTGCAAGACGTACCGAAGGAAGAAAGAAAGAAAAAAGCAAGAGAAGCGCTGGAAATGGTTGGCTTAGGAAGCTTTATCAATCAGAAACCAGGACAATTGTCGGGTGGTATGCAGCAACGTGTTGGTCTGGCCCGAGCTCTTGCAAATGATCCGGAAGTACTATTGATGGACGAGGCGTTTTCCGCCCTTGACCCATTGATTCGTAAAGATATGCAGGATGAGTTGATTGACTTGCAATCCACCATGAAGAAGACAATCATTTTCATTACCCACGATCTCGATGAAGCCTTGAGGATCGGTGACCGGATTGCGTTGATGAAGGATGGTTCCATCGTACAAATCGGTACACCAGAGGAAATCTTGGTTAATCCTGCGAATGATTATGTAGAGAGATTCGTAGAGGATGTGGACCGTTCCAAGGTATTGACGGCCGAAAATATCATGAAGCGCCCGGAGACGGTCAACATTGATAAACATGGACCACGTGTAGCGCTGGAGCGGATGCGTGAAGAAGGTCTGTCCAGTATGTATGTAGTCGACAGCAAACGTACTCTCAAAGGATATATCACAGCTGACGATGCATCGGAAGCAAGGAAAAAAGAAATCGGAGATCTCCGGCAAATCCTGAAAAACGACATACCGAAAGTGGACAGGGATACACCAATGAATGAAATCTTTGATATGATACATGATTCCCCGATTCCCATTGCTGTCGTAGATGACGGCAAACTGGCGGGCATCATCGTTCGTGGTGCTGTAATTGCTGCACTTGCTGGAGAGGGCGAGGTGAACATTGGAAATGAATAATTTATTAGGGTTTATACCACAAATACCAGTAGCAGAGGCGACGGAAGCGGCGACCGACTGGATAACGGATGTCTTCGCCTTTCTATTTGACCCGATCAAGGAACATTTCGGGAGCTTCATGGAGTTTATTTCGGAAAACGTATTGATGGCGATTCCGCCGTTTGTCTTTATTTTGATTGTGGCAGTACTTGCCTTTTTCATTGCCGGCAAGAAATTCGGATTGGCTGCCTTTTCAATCGTTGGATTATGGTTCATCTATAACCAAGGTTATTGGGAAGAGTTGATGAACACCATTACCTTGGTATTGTTGGCAAGTCTGTTGTCGGTCATTATCGGGGTGCCGATCGGTATCTTGATGTCCAAAAGCAAAGTGGCCGAGGCAATTCTTACCCCAGTGCTCGACTTCATGCAGACGATGCCGGCATTCGTCTATTTGATCCCAGCTGTTGCGTTCTTCGGTATCGGCATGGTGCCAGGGGTATTCGCTTCCTTGATATTCGCCACACCACCGACTGTAAGATTCACCAATTTGGGAATCCGGCAAGTTTCTAGTGAACTGGTAGAAGCTTCCGATGCCTTCGGAAGTACAGGCTCACAAAAACTGTTCAAAGTGGAACTTCCGATGGCCAAAGCCACCATTATGGCAGGAATCAACCAGACTGTGATGCTGTCCTTGTCCATGGTTGTAATTGCCTCCATGATCGGTGCGCCTGGCCTTGGAAGAGAAGTGCTATCTGCCCTGCAACGGGCGCAAGTCGGGACAGGTTTCGTCGCTGGTATCGGCATCGTGATCCTTGCGATCATCATCGATCGTATGACCCAGAACCTGAACCGCAATAAAGCATAGAATCAATCAGAAAGCTGGTATCTTTTCGAAAAGAAAAGTCTCCATATAATATTAAACGAAAAAGGGGAGTTTTAGGATGTTGGAATTTAACTGGAAACGTCTTGGATTAGCTGCAGGTTTGTCACTATCATTGGTAGCTGCCGGTTGTGGCGCTGACGATTCTTCGGATAATGGATCAGAAGAATCTACGGAAGGATCATCTGTGGAAGGTCAGGAAATTGAACTGGCATATGTGGAGTGGGACACAGAGGTAGCTTCCACTCATGTGGTTGCAAAAGTACTGGAAGATATTGGTTATGACGTTACGACTACACCGCTGGACAATACGGTCATGTGGGAATCAGTTGCAACTGGAGAATCTGATGGTATGGTTGCAGCATGGCTGCCTGCTACCCATGGAAGCCAGTATGAGCAGTACTCAGACCAAGTAGTAGAATTGGGACCTAACCTGGAAGGTGCAAAAATCGGCATGGTTGTTCCTGAATACATGGATGTTAACTCTATTGCAGATCTGGAAGACCAAGCAGGTCAAACCATTACAGGTATCGAGCCTGGTGCTGGTGTTGTGGCTGCTTCCGAACAGGCTTTGGAAGACTATAATCTTGAAGACTGGGAAGTACAACCTTCTTCCAGTGGTGCCATGGCAACTGCATTGGGTGAAGCTGTAGAAAACGAAGAAGAGATTGTAGTTACTGGCTGGTCTCCGCATTGGAAGTTCGCTGCCTATGATCTGAAGTACTTGGAAGATCCTGAAGAATCATTCGGTGGGGCGGAAACAATCGAAACAATGGTACGCCAAGGACTTGAGGAAGATGCTCCAGAAGCTTACCAAGTATTGGACAACTTCTCCTGGGAGTCTTCAGATATCGAAGAAGTAATGCTTGAAATCCATGAAGGTGCTGATCCTGAAGAAGCAGCAGCAACATGGGTAGAAGAGAACCAGGACAAAGTTTCTGAGTGGACAGAAGGAATTGAATAATTGATAGAAAAAGCTGCTGCCTTTGAAGTAGCAGCTTTTTTTATGATGTTGCAAAGTGATGACTAAAGAGGGGATGGCGTGGGTAAGAAAACCCTGTGAAAGAGGGGGAATCGCCATGGTGTCACTTCTTGTCGTTTTTTTCACAACCGGAGCATGAAAAAAGGGTGCCGACTGTGCGTGCACCCTTTACATCTTAAGCTTTCACTTGTTGATCCTTCACCTTATCCTCCAGATCTTTCAAGCTTGTTTCAATCTGTTCCAAATATTGCTGAATATTTTCTTGATGGGGTTCTACCGTGTTCCTCCATTCCGTAATGGAATGCTTCATTTCTTCGGTAAGCTCCCTGATCATCACTGCCCCTTCTTTGGAGGTCTGGGCTAGCTGATCTTTCAGGCGCCGTCCATCTTGACTGAGGCTGTACAGGAAGTCTCTCACTCCATACCCTTGTTCTTTCACCCGGCTGCGCATTTCCCTGCCGGATGAAGGAGTGCTCAACAGCGTTACAGCAGCACTGACGCCACCTCCGATCACGAGTCCCAGGAGTACTGATTTTCCACTTGTCATAAGCCTACGCTCCTTTCCATGCCTTGTTATGTATTTTCCTCTATCTACCATGCAGCAAAACATCATAATGACTCCATGGATGTTTCAAAAAAATCCTCTGACAGACGATATGCCAGAGGATTTTCTTTTAAATATTCTGTGTGGCTGTAATTGGCTGGGACCTCTTGAAAATTCCCTGTACAATCGGATAGAGAATGACCATGAGGATCGTGTTCACAGCGGCGGCCGGCAATACTACTGCCAAGAACAAGGCTAAAAATCCGCCTTCCATCATCCCAAGGATGAACAGAGCGACACTCAGGAAAATAGATCCGCTGATCATCGTCCCCACAGCCGTCAACACAGGTGCACTGACCGTGTTGGGAAAGTGCTTCTGGACAAGAAGGAACATTCCCAGAAAAACCATAGCAGTGATCGGCTTATCAATGATATTCGCAATCTGTCCCCCAGGGGCGGAAGTGGTCAAAGCGGAAATGATTCCTGTCGCAATAGATAATATCAGTACATATTTCGGCTTAGGGAACAGAATGATTCCCAAAAACATCATGGACAGCAACATATCCGGTTTTACACCGAATAACACCGGTGGAACAACTGCATGCAGAACTGTGCCAATACCAACCAACAGTGACAAAATAACTAAAATCCTTGTATTCATCTGTAACTCTCCTCTTCTCAGCTTTTCTCAGCTAAATATAGTAGAAATCCCTCAGCTGTACACTCCTGTCAACTGCAGAAACTTCTCCTTCATTATAGCAAATTAACTTATAAATAAAAAGTACTAAATTTTTAGACAAAAGGGGCAGTTATTGCTCCACCTGCTGACTGATTTCTTTAGCTATTTCTTGAAGATCCTCGGAAGTATATTCATCTGTATGTACAGTCCAGTTGGAGGAATACCCGTCACCATCTCCATACCGTGGAATCAAGTGAATATGCAGATGGAAGACAGACTGGTCAGCTGGCTTTTCATTGTTGTTCAAAAGGTTCATGCCAATCGGCTGATAGGTCTCTTTGATTGCATTGGCAATCTTGGGAACTCTGGCAAAAAGCTCACTGGCAATTTCAGGAGATGTCTCATAAATGTTTTTGGTATGTGTTTTCGGTATGATCAGTGTGTGGCCTTTTGTCACCTGGCTGATATCCAGGAAAGCATACACATGCTCATCTTCATATACTTTGGCTGAAGGAATTTCCCCATCTAAGATTTTACAGAAAATACAATCCTCATGACTCATTGGCTAGACCCACTCCTTAGGTTTATTTATTATGACTATTGTATATAGGAATCGGGTGGAATGTAAAGCACCACTGCCAACGCTAGTGAAGGAGAGGATTGTAAAAAAGTTACAGGCATGATCCGCTTTGCGGACCATGCCTGCTTTAAGAAGGACAAGGGAAGCCGTCTGACGATCCAACCAGTTACACAGTAAGCAAATCCGTTATAGGGACGGCGGCTTAAAACCTTTTTGTCAGCATCCCATTTCCCTGGGATGGATTCTGGCAAAAGGGTTTAGCTTCATTGGAAGATCGGTCGGAATTACCACATTGCCGAATTACCACATTGCGCTTTGCGTACAGCTAAATTAGTGTATCGATCGCTGACACCTCATTTGTGTGTGTACTTTCGTACCTCGTTCGATTACTAAATAGCTTTATTCAGCGGTTGCACGGTGGGTCATCCCCCGTCCTTCATTAGCTATTTTGTGCGGACATGGATGTTTTATGTACATGAATGTAAAATTTTTTGTCGTCATATGGAGCACAGTTTGCTTTGGTTTCCGAATCATTAAATGGTAAAATTCCAGTAAGTGATGATTTAGGAGGAAACAATGTGCAACCTTTACTGCATATAGATAATCTGCACGGGGGATATACCCATAAAAATGTACTGCACGGCATTTCATTCGATATATATCCTAAGGAAATTGTCGGTCTGATCGGTTTGAACGGCGCGGGTAAAAGTACGACCATTAAACATATCATCGGGTTGATGCATGCAAAAAAAGGTTCGGTCTCTGTTAATGGACAGACTTTCCAGGAGAACCCATCATCCTATCGGAACCAGATGGCCTATATTCCGGAGATGCCGATTCTTTATGATGAACTGACCCTCTATGAACACCTCCGATTGACGGCAATGGCTTATGATATACCGGAGAAGGTGTTTGAACAGCGACTGGACCCTCTTCTTAAGGAATTCCGTATGGAAAAGAGGCTCAATTGGTTCCCCGTCCATTTTTCCAAAGGGATGCGGCAGAAAGTGATGATCATGTGCGCCTTTCTCATTGAGCCGCCACTTTATATTGTTGATGAGCCCTTTGTAGGCCTCGACCCGCTCGGCATTCAGTCTTATTTGCAGCTCATGGATAATATGAAGGAAAATGGCTCAGGGGTGTTGATGTCGACCCATATTCTCGCAACAGCCGAGAAGTATTGTGACCGCTTTGTGATCCTTCATGAAGGAGAAATCAGGGCAATGGGCGCATTGGAGGAACTGCAGGAAGAATTCAACATGCCTGAGGCCACCCTGGATGATCTATACGTCCAGTTGACAAAGGAAGATAATCATGTTTAATGCGCGCGAGCTGTTCAGGGAACGGTTGAGCGAGTATGTGAAAGAGACGAGCCGTTATTTGCGCTACATATTCAATGGCCACCTCATGATCACCATGTTCTTTTTCATTTCCGTTCTGGCTTATTATTATCAAGGATGGCTCACCCAGCTTCCGAATGATTTCCCGGCGGCGCTGGTCATCGGTCTTGGGTTCGGGTTGATTGCGAGTTACAGTCCTGTCCGTACACTGCTTCAGGAGCCTGATCTGGTCTTTCTGATTCCTGCCGAACATAAAATGGGTCCGTATTTCAGGAATTCATTGATCTACAGTTTCATGATCCAGTTGTACCTGGTCTTTCTCGTAGCGGCTGCTCTTGGGCCGCTTTATTTTGCCGCCTATCCGGAGCGCACAGGGAAAATGTATCTGTTGACCGTGCTGGTCCTGCTGATATTCAAGCTTTGGAATCTGTTTGCCAATTGGTGGATGCAGAAGGTGAGAGAACCAGGGATGAGAAAGGCTGACGCAGCGGCACGTACATTCCTGGGAATAGCCGTTTTCTATTTTGCCGTAAATGGGGACATGCTGTGGGCAGGCATTACGACGGTCGTGTATATAATTGTCTTTTTATATGATTACATGGTAGCAAGGCAGCAGCCTGGCATTCATTGGGAATTATTAGTGGAAAAAGACAGAAATCGGATGCAGGCCTTTTACCGCATTGCCAATATGTTCGCCGATGTTCCCCATTTGAAAAATCGGGTGAAAAAGCGCCAATGGCTGGTAAATCTGGTAAGCAACGTGCCTTTTGCCAGAAGACATACCTTTGACTATCTGTATCGGATTACCTTTGTCAGAAGTGGAGACTACCTTGGAATGTATGTCCGACTGGTGATTATCGGCGGGTTGTTCATCTATTTGATCCCAAATCTCTGGCTGCAAGTACTGTTCGCGCTCCTGTTTTTGTATTTGAGCTGCTTCCAGATGATGGCACTGTATCAGCATCACCGGACCATGATGTGGCTGGATATCTATCCAGTGGAAGTGGAGCTGCGCCGTCAAGCAGTGGTCAAACTTCTTTATCAACTGACACTTGGACAAGTGATTTTATTTTCCCTGCTATTTCTAGCTCAGCAGGAATACACCGGGTTTGTCCTGACGTTAGTTGGGGGAGGGCTGTTTACGTATTTGTTCATGAATGGATACGTGAAAAAGAAGATAACTGCATGAGGCTGGAAAATGAATATGCAAACTGCTTTGTAATTCGTAAGAGTGCTTCACACACCACTGCGGAAATTCCACTACGCTTTCCGGGGGTGACCCGTGAGCCTCCTCGAACGGTCGTTCTCCGGGGTCTCACTCCGGTCACGGTTCCCGCAGGAGTCTCCGTGGATTTCCTCCGCTGGTTGGGTGCTTGCAACCTTTTTATTTAGCAATGTGTCTTTGTACTAGCAAGAGACTATATGGTGAATCGCCTCACAATAATGAGTAAATATAATCAAGCAGAGGCAGAATGCGTAGACTCCTGTGGGAACAGCACGAGTCTGAAGGCCCCACAGGAAGCGTTTTTTGCTTCCGAGGAGACTGAAGCCGTGCCCACGGAAAGCGAAGCGTTCTGCCGAAGCGGTGGCAGTTCATAATCATTATGGGAAATGTAGCAGGAGAGAGTATAAATCATACACTCCTCTGTGGAAACAATCCCATACCCGTGGAGGAATGCGTAGACTCCTTTGGGAACAGCGCGGGACTCATACACTAACTAAAAACCTGAAAATAACACCCAACTTAGGTAGATGGCGCAGGGGTAACAAAAAAGGAGCTCTTGTCGAGAGCTCCTTCTGTTATTATTTTTCCTGATAGGCAAAGTAGGCAGAAATCAACGTTTTAGCGGCAATCGGCAGGGACCGTTCGTCCAGGTCGAACATCGGATGATGGTGAGGGTAAACATTCCCTTCCTTGGCCGCACCTGTAAAGAAGAAAGCACCTGGTTTTTCCATCGTATAATAAGCGAAATCCTCGCCAGCCATCACAGGAGCTACTTCTTCCGTTTTTGTGACACCTTCCACTTTTTCTCCTGCTTCCAGCACTAGGCGTGCTTCCGATTCATTGTTGATCAGCGGAGGGTATCCTTTCACATAATCAAAGTCATAGGAAGCATCATTGCTGATGCAGACTCCTTTTATAATTTTTTCCATTTCCTCGATGACTGTTTCCTGTACCTCCTCGCTGAAGTGCCGCACCGTTCCAACCAATTTGGCTTGGTCGGCGATCACATTGAAGGCCGTTCCAGCTTCGAAGACACCGACTGTTACAACTGCTGTATCCAACGGGTCAAGTCGTCTGCTGGTAATCTGCTGCAGCTGGGAGATAACATCCGAACCGATGACAATAGCATCCTTCGTCTCATGCGGATATCCTCCATGGCCGCCTTTTCCCTGAATGGTGATTGTGAACCGATCGGTACCAGCCATGAAGGCATCCATGGTTGTCTGCAGGACACCGACTGGAGTGGTGGCCCATAGATGAGTGCCGAATACGGCTTCCACGTGGTCGATCGCTCCTGACTCAATAATCGGTTTCGCCCCACCAGGTGCATATTCTTCTGCATGCTGATGAAGGAACTCAATCGTACCGGGAAGCTCCTCCTGGTATTGTTTCATCACCTTGGCAAGGGAAAGGAGTACAGAAGTATGTCCATCATGCCCGCATGCATGCATCACACCAGGAACTTTGGATTTGTATGGAACATCTTTTTCGTCCTCGATGGGAAGACCATCAAAATCCGCTCGCAATGCAATAGTTTTGCCCGGCTTACCGCCTTTTAATGTAGCAATTACTCCATTTCCGCCAACCTTTGTTTTATAGGGAATACCCAATTCCTCATAAAAATCTGCAATATATTGTGCTGTTTTTGTTTCTTCGAAAGATAACTCTGGATACTGATGGAGATGGCGGCGGATTTCCACCATGTCCTCATATGCCAGATCCAATGCTTTATGTATATCATTCAACACCTAGAAGACCTCCTTACTCGTTATTCAACAATTATAACATTTACGTCAAATTCCTAGGGACGTCTAATGACCGGTAGATCGAGGTAGACAGTAATCTTTGTGCTCTGCTCCGATTAGAATAGTAAAATATAAAAAAGCACCCTGTCTGGGTGCTTTTGCATGCTTAGGATAATCTTGGATCAGATAACAGGCGCTCTACTTCTTCTTTATGATGTGTTTCATCAGCTATCAAGTCTTCCAACTTTACGACGAGTTCAGTGTAACCAAGCTTTTCTGCTTGCTGTTTACGTGTCTCGTAACGTTCAATGGTATCTTTCTCTGCTTCCAATGTAGCCTGCAGCAGTTCTTTTACTTCAGTAGGCTGCGGTACTTCCGCTGATCTGGTTGTCGGCGTTCCACCAAGTGATTTGATCTTCTCAGACAGATACAATGCATGTCCTAGTTCATCGTTGATTTCTGATTCAAAAAACGGTTTCAGTGAAGAACGGTACAATCCGGATACTACAGAAGCGCTATACGTATACTGGATAGCAGCTCCATATTCATGTGCGAGGTCTTCGTTAAGTCCGTCAATCAATTGTTTGAGTTCTTGTTCCATTATTGGATCCCTGCCTTTTATATTTTTTAGTAATTCTACTTATTCATTTCCCGGCTAGGTTTTTTTGAAACATCCTATAGGGTATGTATGTAAGGAAAAGGAGAGTTGTGATAATGTATAAAAGAAACTATATATTCCTGTTACTATTGTCCGTGCTTTTGATCTTTACAGGGATTTGGATTGTCAAGATAATGACGGGGACTTTACCCTATGTCGATCAATGGACCAGAGGTTTTGTTGGTGTGGTGGATGATACAGCAGCCTATACTTTTTTTCGCTGGATGACAGAGCTTGGTTCTGGGACCTTTCTGACACCGCTCACCATTATAATGGGGATTGTTATTTGGCGATGGTACAGGCATTGGGTGCCTGCAGTCATTTTTGCGGGGGGTACATTCACTTCGCATCTACTGAATCTGCTGATCAAGAACGTGGTGGATAGACAAAGGCCGAGTCTCCTCCCATCAGCAGAGGCGGTTGGGCATAGCTTCCCGTCCGGCCATGCGATGATCCCGATGGTATGCTACGGTCTGCTCGCCTATTATCTGGGCAAAAAAATTGATTCATCCAGGGTGGTTTTCGTCATGCAGTTAACTTTCGCCCTATTGGTATTCTTGATCGGTATCAGCCGCTACTTCCTCAATGTCCACTATTTGACAGATGTGGTGGCAGGATTTTTCGTCGGGTTTCTCTGGCTCATGGGGTGTGCTTCTCTTGACCGGTGGATGTTCCGTCGTTCGCAGGGGGCGGAGGAATAGATTCGCAAGCCAATGTTTTTATTTTCCTCGGGAAGGTCTGTATAATGTTAATGTAATGGAAAAAGAAAGGATTTTCTGCCATGGGTGAGTCTAAGGATAAGGTAACAGAAAACCTGTTGTTCTTTATATGGGGAATATCGGTTGTGGCAACAGCAGGAAGTTTGTTCTACTCAGAGGTGATGGGCTATACGCCATGCATGCTGTGCTGGGTACAACGGATCTTCATGTACCCACTGATTCTCATATATGGAACAGCCATTTGGAAGAGGGATACCATGATTGCCCTTCCCGGACTCATGCTGAGCGGAATCGGGATGCTGGTATCCATCTATCATTATCTGGTACAGAATCTTCCCGCACTGCAGGAGGCGGGTGAAGGCTGCGGTCCTGTCGCATGCAATTTGAAATACGTGAATTATTTCGGTTTTGTAACCATTCCTTTTTTGGCAGGAACAGCATTTATCTTGATATTTTTTGCGCATGTAATGATTTTAAAACAGCAGAAGGAGAAGTAAGCCATGCGAAATAAAATGCTCCTATTCGCCGGGGTGATCGTCCTATTATTTATCGCCCTTTATTTTGTGACGAATTATCAGAACAACCAGGCCGTGGATCAAAGCGGCAATCCTTATGGAAAGGAAGATTTGGATCAGGCTACCATTGATCAGCTAGATGATCCCCTCTACCAAAACCAGATCCGTCCCGAGGAATTGAGCGAACGGATTGAGAGTGGAGAGCCGACAACGGTTTATTTCTACAGCCCGACCTGTGTCTACTGCCAGCAGACCACTCCTGTTCTAGTACCGCTCACTGAGGATATGGATGTAGAGATGGTCAAGCTGAATCTGCTCGAATTCGAAGACCAGTGGGGGACCTATGGAATTGAAGCGACACCTACCTTGGTTCACTTTGAAGATGGGGAAGAGGTCAATCGCATCACCGGTGCCCATCCTGAGGAAAATTTCCGTGCCTTTCTGGATGAAGTCGTTCTGAAGGAATAGCAAAAAGCTAACCAGTCCCGCTGGTTAGCTTTTTTACTGGCTTATTGGTCATCGTTTCCTTCTTCATCGTCCTCTTTTTTCATATGGTAGGAGGTGATGAAGGGACGGTCGGCAAAATAGGCAGGTGGCTTGGAATCCTGGTTCTTATGGGCGTTCTTGAATTGCTCGGAGTTCTTCCAATTCTCGAAATCCTCTTTGGACCTCCATTGGGTCATCACTACGTAGGTTTTATCCTTCAGCGGTCTGAGGAATCGGAAAGCCTGGAAGCCAGGCATACTGTCGACTCCATGCTGGCGCTGTTTGAAGCGCTGTTCAAAGGAATCCCGGCTATCCTCTAGAACAGGGATATTATTCATCACTACATAACCCTCATCCTGTATTTCCCCGTTTTGACTGATCACTTCGTATTCCTTTCCTGAGGCAAATACATTTTTACGTTGATTTTCATAATATGCGAGTGTCCCTGTACCCTGTCCCATTAAATACAGGCCTAAGTCTGGATGCTTATCCACTAGTTTTTCGAGAAAATCCCTGGTACCGAGCGTCATATATGCTTTCATGGCCAAACTCTCCTTTCTTATCTTCTATTGCCATATTACCCTATTCTCTTAACAGCAAGTCAAGTGCAACCAAATTAAAATGATTATTAACTGATAGGAAATATTATCACTTTCCGGTTGCGGAAAATTGTCGTATAATGGAAGAGTAAATGTGTAGAGGTGAACAAATGTTTAAAAAAGATAAGAAAGAAGATGCCCGGCCGCGCTCCATTGTCTGGAAGGTGAAATGGTCTCTGATTGCCCTCGTACTTCTGATCGTTGTGGGACTTCTCGGTTATGGCGGTGTTTTGCTGGGTGGGAAAATGGTTGTAGGTGATGCTGACTTGGTGCTCGATGCAGCAACCACGATAGAAACGGCTGACGGGAAGGTGATACAGGAAATTTACCAGGAAAACAGGGATCCTGTTACCTTGAATGAAATACCTTCCCATGTCCAACAAGCATTCCTTGCTGTGGAGGACAGGCGTTTTTATGAGCATGCAGGAATTGATCTGAAATCGCTCATCCGTGCAGTGTACAAGAATATCCTGGCCATGGGGAAGGTGGAGGGTGGCAGTACCATCACCCAGCAGCTGGCAAAGAATCTTTTTCTCTATAATGACAAAACATGGTCAAGGAAAGCAAAAGAAGCAATGGCGGCGATTTACTTGGAACAGCAGTTGGCCAAGGATGAAATTCTCGAACTGTATATGAATGAGATCTATTTTGGGGAAGGCATCTATGGAATCGAAAAAGCTGCAGCCTTCTATTTCTCCAAATCAGCTGAAGAGTTGACCATCACGGAGGGGGCGCTGCTTGCCGGAATGGCTAAGGCACCGAACGGCTACTCCCCGATTACGTATCCGGAGAAAGCGTTGAACCGTAGAAATACCGTGCTCCTGACCATGGAGGATGCCGGCATTATCTCCGAGGAGCAACTGGCCGAAGAACAGGAAAAAGATCTGGGAATGGATGTTTCGGAACGACAAGCCTCTCCATGGGTGGACAGTTATGTTGATCTGGTGATGAGAGAGGCAGCAGGACGGTATGAGTTGCCCATTAATGAATTGAAACGTGGCGGTTACCGATTGGTCGTCAATCTGGATGAAGAAGCCCAGAGAATTGCTTATGAAAATTTTCAAGAAGGAGCCTATTTCCCGGGGAACACGGAAGGGGAAGAAGGAGCTTTCATCATGATGGAACAGGAAACAGGGAGGGTGACAGCTGCAATTGGCGGCAGAGATTATCAACTGGGTGATCTGAACCGCACGGCGGTGACCAGACAGCCGGGATCTGTGATGAAGCCAACAGCCGTGTACGGGCCTGCCCTTATGCAGAAGGAGAAATACACTCCCTATACCCTTGTACTTGACCAGCCAATGGAAGGTTATACCGTATCCAATGTGGATGATCAATACAGCGGGGCCGTCTCCATATTTGAGGCAATAAAACAGTCCAAGAACACTTCTGCTGTCTGGCTTCTCGATCAGATCGGCATTGATTACGCAAAAGGCTATTTGGAAAAGATGGATATAAGACTGGAGGATGACAATGGCCTTGCCATAGCGTTAGGTGGTCTCAGTGAAGGGTTGACACCGCAGACGGTCATGGAAAGCTACGCCGTTTTTGCGCGAGGTGGTGAGTTCATCGACTCCTATACTATTGAGGAAATTTATGACCGTCATGGAGAGCTCGTTCATGAGGCAGCACCTGAAACAGCGGAAGTATTCAGCACCCAGGTGGCTTGGAATATGACTGAAATGTTGATAGAAACCGTTGAAAGCGGGACAGCTTCTGCAGGAGAGTATACGAAAGAACTTGCGGGAAAGACCGGTTCCACCCAACACCCATTTGTACCAGGAGAAACCAATGATGCTTGGTTTGCAGGATATACGCCGGACTACACGGTTGCTCTCTGGATGGGCTATGATAAGGTGGATGAAGAACATTATTTGACGGAAGGGAGCTCTTATCCAACGAAATTGGCAAAGAAAATCTTAACGGAGATCGACCAACAGAAGCCGTTTGCCGAGTCGTTTGAAAAGCCTGTGTCTGCTGAGCCTCTTCCTGAACCAATAAAGCTTCCACAAATCACCGGTCTTCAAGGAAGTGTTTCTTTTGGGGGCTATTCCCTGATGGAGGGGAAGCTGACCTGGACAGGGTCGGCGGATGAACGGGTCCACTACCGGGTCTACCGCGAGAAAGAAGGGATCGATGAACGGGTCGGTGAAGTGGAAGGAAAGACAGAATTCTACGTTGACGGGATGGATGTCCTGCGTGCTTACCGTTACTATGTAGTCCCATACAATCCGTTGACGAAGCTGGAAGGAGAAAGGTCGGAAACCATCAGTTTCCGCAATTAATTTTAGACAAAATGATGACAATCGACCCATTGTCCTATACAGGATGTAGGCAAATGTATATAGTTAACAATGGTAAGAAGTCGGAAAAAGGGTGAAAAACATGGCAAAACAGATAAATGATACAATACTGCGTGCATTCAGAGGAGAATCGGTGGACTATACGCCTGCCTGGTTCATGCGTCAGGCGGGCAGGTCCCAACCGGAGTACAGGGAACTGAAAGAAAAATATTCACTGTTTGAAATAACCCATCAGCCTGAGTTGTGTGCCTATGTGACACGTCTGCCGGTGGAGAATTATGGAGTGGATGCAGCTATCCTCTATAAGGATATCATGTCTCCCCTGCCTTCTCTTGGGGTGGATGTAGAGATTAAATCGGGTGTGGGTCCGGTGATACATAACCCGATCAGAAACTTCCATGATGTAGAAAAACTTGGCACCATACATCCAGAGTCTGACGTGCCATATGTACTTGACACGATCCGCCTGCTGACCGAGGAACAGCTGGAGGTTCCGTTGATCGGCTTCAGTGGCGCGCCATTTACCTTGGCAAGCTATATGATTGAGGGGGGCCCTTCGAAAAACTATAGTAAAACCAAGGCATTCATGTACCGGGAGCCGGAGGCATGGTTTGCATTGATGGACAAGCTTGCCGATATGACCATCACGTATGTCGAAGCACAAATCAAGGCAGGGGCAAGAGCAATTCAAATATTCGATTCCTGGGTGGGAGCATTGAATGCAGCCGATTACCGTTTGTATATCAAGCCAGCCATGACCCGTATATTCTCTGAACTCAAGCAGCAAGAGGTTCCACTGATCATCTTCGGAGTAGGAGCAGGACATCTGCTGAACGAATGGAACGACCTCCCTGTTGATGTCATTGGACTCGATTGGCGTACGTCGATTCCTGAGGCAAGAGCCATGGGGGTTACGAAGGTGCTTCAGGGAAATCTGGATCCAGCCATCCTGGTTACTGACTGGGAGACAATAGAAAAGCGTACGAAAGACATTCTGGATGCTGGAATGATTGATGGGAGGCATGTGTTCAATCTCGGGCACGGCGTTACCCCAGACATCCAGCCGGCGACATTGAAAAAGCTTACGGAACTGATTCATACCTACACCAATAGATAAGTAGACTAGAATTTATACAGAAGAGGTGCTGAAAATGGCAAAGAAACAAATGGGATTACTCGTTATGGCTTACGGAACTCCATACAAGGAAGAGGATATTGAACGTTATTACACACATATCCGTCATGGAAGAAAGCCATCAGAGGAAGCATTGCAGGATTTGAAAGACCGATACAAGGCAATCGGCGGCATTTCTCCTTTGGCAAAAATAACGGAGCAGCAGGCCCATGCATTGGAAGCTAATCTGAATGAAGCGCAGGATGAATATGAATATAAAGCATATATCGGTCTCAAACATATTGAGCCTTTCATAGAAGATGCGGTAGAGGAGATGGCCAAAGACGGCATTACGGAGGCAGTATCCCTTGTGCTGGCCCCTCATTATTCCACTTTCAGCGTGAAATCCTATAATTCCAGGGCCAATGAGGAAGCTGCCAAGCATGGCATCACCATCCGCTCAGTGGAAAGCTGGTATGCTGCAGACGGATTCATTAAATTCTGGGCGGATGGCATCAAGAAAATCTATGCTGATATGCCGCAGGAAGAGCGTGATAAAGCAGTGTTGATCGTGTCTGCACACAGTCTACCTGAAAAGATTCTTCAAAACGGTGACCCATACCCGGATCAGTTGAAAGAAACAGCCGATCTGATTGCAAAGGAAGCAGGCATCAAAAACTATGAACTGGGCTGGCAAAGTGAAGGGAACACCCCGGACCCATGGCTTGGACCTGATGTACAGGATCTTACCCGTGATTTGTATGAACAGAAAGGCTACCGCTCCTTTGTATATTCTCCTGTAGGCTTCATTGCCGATCATCTGGAAGTTCTTTATGACAATGATTATGAATGCAAAGTCGTTTGTGATGAGCTGGGAGCCAAATATCATCGTCCAGAGATGCCGAACGTCCATCCGCAGTTCATCGATACATTGGCCAAGGTCGTTCTGGACAAAACGGGGGAAGTGTAATGGAGCGAAAGAGAATCGCTATAGTCGGCGGAGGAATTACCGGTCTTTCTGCGGCCTATTACCTCCAAAAGGAAATCAACGATAAAAAACTTCCATATGAAATAAAGCTGATCGAGTCTGGCAACCGTCTCGGTGGGAAAATAAAGACGCTCAAGCAGAACGGGTTCACGATCGAACAGGGGCCGGATTCACTGCTTGCCAGGAAGCAGCCTGCCTTGAAGTTGACGAAGGAGCTTGGTTTAGAGGAGCGGGTCATTCATAATGGCACAGGGCAGTCTTTCATGCTCATGAAGCGTAAGCTTTACCAAATGCCTAAAGAGGCCTTTATGGGCATTCCGAAAACAGCCAAATCCATCCGTTCAACCAAATTGATTTCAACTACAGGGAAATTGCGGGCGATGATGGAACCATTTATTCCAAAAGGGAAGAAAGATGGCGATCAGTCCCTTGGTGAATTTTTCCGCCGTCGTTTCGGGGATGAACTGCTGGTGAATCAGGTAGATTCATTGCTCTCCGGCATCCACTCCGGCGATATCGATCGGATGAGCCTGAAAGCTACATATCCGATGTTCCATAAGCTGGAACAGGAATATGGCAGTGTGATGAAAGGACTTCGTAAGACGATGCCATCTCCGAAGAAAAATGCCAGCAGCAAACCAGCAAGTGTCTTTTTCTCCTATGAAGGCGGCTTGGGAACACTTGTAGAGCGCTTAGAGGAAGAGCTGGAAGAAGACAATGTGCAGTTGAACACCTCTGTGGACCACATCGAGAAGAAGGAAAATGGTTATCATTTGCTGTTAAGCGACGGAACCGTCTATAAAGCGGATGCTGTCATCTCCACGACTCCGCATTCAGCCGTACCCCGGATGTTCAGCCAGTATGATTTCTTCAAGGTGTTCAATCATGTACCTTCCGTATCTACGGCAAATGTCGTTCTGGCATTTGACCAGTCGGCGTTGAAGAAAGATATCGATGGAACCGGCTTTCTCGTATCGAGAAACAGTGATTATCGGATTACTGCCTGTACATGGACACATAAAAAATGGCCGAACACCGCACCGGAAGGGAAAGCCCTTTTGCGCTGCTATGTCGGCCGTCCCGGGGATGAAGAGATCGTGGACCTTTCCGACGATGAAATTACAGATATTGTGTTGAAAGATTTAAGGAAAGTGATGAAGATCAAAGGGAAACCGGAATTCACGGTGATCACGAGGTGGAAAAATGGTCGGCCACAATACCATGTCGGCCATGTGGAACGTCTTGCCGAAGTACGTGCGAATATGGAGAGCCATCTTCCAGGAGTTTACCTTGCAGGCGCTTCCTATGAAGGCGGCGGCATTCCTGATTGCATCGAGCAAGGGGAACAAGCTGTAACAAATGTACTGGAGTTCCTGAAATAATTGTTGTTATGTAAATATTAAATTCAACAAAAACAAAGCATACCAATCAACATGGATTGGTATGCTTTGTTGTGTCTATACCATAGCCCCATCTGTGCATTCCTGTGGGACCTGCACGTGACGGCAGCACGGGCAGGAAATCAGCCGGAGCTCAGTTTTATCGATAGCTTTCCTCCAGCTGATCTACAAGGGAGCCGACATAGGCAACGGCTTCTTTAATGGCATCGGTGTTGGACATGTCAACGCCTGCTTGTCTTGCCAGGTCGAGCGGTTTCTTGGTCCCGCCCGCTTTCAGGACATCCAACCAGCGGTCGACGGCGGGCTTTCCTTCTTCCCTGACCTTCTTGGTCATCGCTGTAGAGATAGTCAATCCGGCAGAATAGGTGTAAGGATACAATCCCATATAATAATGCGGCTGGCGCATCCATGTCAGGCCTGCTCCTTCATCCAAGGTTACTGCATCGCCCCAGAAGTTTTCCAAGGCTTCTTGTTTTTGCTGTGATAATACAGCTGCAGTCAATGGTGTTCCTTTTTCCGCCAGGTCATATACCCTTCGTTGGAATTCACCCTCAAGCAGATGGGTGACAAAGTTGTGGTAGTAGGTTCCCAATAATTGAGTGATTACCCAGCGTTTCATCCGCCGATCATTCGTCTTGGTGAGGAGGTGGTCGGCAAGCAGCAGTTCGTTCATCGTGGATGGAGCTTCGATAAAGTAGGTGGAAGCCCTTGTGTTGAGCAAGGTCTGATTCTGGCCGGCAAGATAAAAGTGTCCGGCATGTCCAAGCTCATGTGCCAGTACGAATGCTCCGCGCATGGTGTCTGTCCAAGTAATCAATATATATGGATGTACTCCATAGGGACTGGAACAGAAAGCTCCGGTTGCTTTCCCTATATTGTCGGAGCGGTCTACCCAGCGCTCATTGATTCCTCGTTTCATGATATCGAGATATTCCGGTCCCATAACCTCCAATGCCTCTGTAATCGTGGCGGCAGCTTCCTCATACGTAGTCTTCGGATTGAATTCAGGATCCAGCGGTGCTTTCAGGTCTGGAATCCGCATCTCATCCAATCCCAATTTCTCCTGCTTCAACTTTGCAAAACGCCGCATGTGCGGTGCTAATTCCTTCTGGATGACGTCCAGCTGATTATGGTACATCTCCTTTGTTACTTGCTGGGGATGAAGCAGCATGTCCGTGACAGAATCATAGCCGCGCAGCCGGGCCATTGTCACTTCTTTTGACACCTCTGTTGCATAGGTAGCGGCGAAGGTATGCTTATATTGATTCAGTGTCTTAATGAAAGAGTCATAGGCATTCCGGCGCTCCGTCGTGTCTGGAGTGAACTCATAGCGGTCCTCATAGAGGGCTGCCGACATCGGCTGTTCGTTTCCATTTTCGTCGGTGATCGAATCGAAGACCATGTCCGATGATTTGCTGCGTTGGTAGATTGTATACGGAGCGTTATGTACTTCACTCAAGGCTGCTAAAGTTTCTTCAATGGCTGGTGCAAGTGAGTAGGGTCTTTCTTCCGCAATATCCTCGAGCACTTTTCGGTAGGTTTCTAATTTTGGCTGCTTGGTAAGATACTCTTCCATCGTTTCCTTTGAAAGTTCGAGAAGTTCAGAGCGAATGAAGGAAAGCTTGGAACCGATTTCCGCCATAGCTGCACCGACTAAGGCAGAGTCCCGCTGGTTGTCGGGGTCTGAACCATCCGCATTGGCACGAAGGTTGGCATGGGTCGCCACGCGGATGACGCGTTGTTCGAATTTCTCTTGTGCCTGCAGAGCCTCAAGAAGCGTGTTTGCATCAGCTGTCAGCTTTCCTTTATATGTCGTCACATGGGTAACGTCTTCCTGGATCGCCTGCAATTCCTTTTCCCATTCCTCCTGATTGGAAAAGAGATCAGTCAAATCCCACGTCTCTTCCTTTGGTATCTCATTGCGCGTCTTTCTCCCAGTAGTAGATGACATGCAAAAACCCCTTTCTACGTCATTTCGATACGCTAATTATTATAATATAAAAGAAAATAGAACGGTAATATTTTCTGAATAGCCAGGATTCCCATAGACAACAGTCTGTAATGAGTCCATAAAAATACGGCAGCCAATGGAGCTGCCGGTAGAATTTTGGTATTTGTTATAGTACAGTGTAGTTATTGCATGAATTTATTGCTCAATTTTCTATTATCTGGCTGGATGGTCACATTCGTCACATAAGTTTCCGTAGCAATCAGCTTTCTCAATGATATCATTACCGCATTCTTTACATTTCTTTTTAGGCAACGTTCTGAAAAATTCGATTACGTTTTGCATGTGCATCCTCTCCTTTAAGTGGTTGTTCTCATTGTAATATAACAGTATTCACTGTGTCAACACTGTGTTACAACAAATTTTAAAAAATGGAGTGATTTTTCATGAAATTGACGGTTATCGGTTATTGGGGAGGTTATCCAGCACCGGATGGAGCGACATCTTCCTACTTGTTGGAAAAAGACGGATACTCCCTGTTGATGGATGCAGGCAGCGGTTCTTTATCCAAACTGCAGAAGTACAAGCAACTGGATCAGCTGGATGCAGTCATCCTTTCCCATTATCACCAGGACCATATTGCAGATATCGGTGTCCTGCAATATTCACGCCTTGTCCAGTCGTTTGTGACAGGTGCGCAGGATGTCCTGCCGATATATGGCCATATGGAAGATAAAGAAGGGTTCGATTCATTGACCCATGAGTATACGGAAGGTGTCCCTTATGAGCCTTCGGGGATCCTAGAGGCAGGTCCGTTCCGTATCAGTTTCCAAAAATCCGTACATCCTGTTCCATGCTATGGCATGAGAATCAGTGATGGGGAGAGTGTCCTGGTATATACCGCAGACACAAGCTATCAGCAGGAATGGGTAGATTTTGCACGAAATGCAGATCTTCTGATCACGGATTGCAATTTTTACGCAGGCCAGGATGGGACGAAAGCAGGACATATGACAAGTAGAGAGGGAGGACAGATTGCAGAAGCAGCCGGTGTCCGGGAACTGATGCTGAGCCACCTTCCGCAATACGGTGACAATGAACAGCTGGTACGGGAAGCAGAGGAGGTTTTCAATGGTGGCACAGGCTTGGCGTACGAAGGCCGCGTGTGGGAAAACTGAGGGATTATCTTTGATTATGCAGGACTTTTAACTTACACTGAAAATGGAGCATGATTGAAGAGGAGGAAGGAAACTTGAAGTTTATCGACAACCAGGGAATTACAGATCCAATGATCAATTTGGCTATTGAAGAATATATTTTGGAAAACTTCGGCGAAAAGGATACATACCTGCTGTTCTATGTGAACAAGCCATCCATCATTATCGGCAGGAACCAGAACTCCGTGGAGGAAATCAACACCGACTATGTGGAGAAAAACGGAATCAAGGTTGTCCGGAGACTCTCTGGCGGTGGAGCCGTCTATCATGATGAACAGAACTTGAATTTCAGCTTCATCACGAAAGATGATGGTGAAAGCTTCCAAAACTTCCAGAAGTTCACCCAGCCAATCGTAGATGCCTTAAATAAACTCGGAGTTCCTGCAGAGATGCAGGGCCGCAACGACCTTGCTGTAGAAGGACGCAAGATTTCCGGGAATGCGATGTTCTCTACTCGTGGACGGATGTTCAGCCACGGCACACTGATGTTGGATTCGGAAATAGAAAATGTAGTGGAAGCCTTGAACGTCAGAAAGGAAAAGATCGAGTCGAAGGGAATCAAGTCCATCCGCAGCCGTGTAGCGAATATTTCCGAATACCTGGATGAGAAAATCACCATGAATGAGTTCAAGGAACTGATTCTGCGTCATGTGTTCGATGTAGATGATGTGAAGGATGTGCCGCAATATGAACTGACCGACGAAGACTGGAAGAATATCCATAAGATCTCAGAAGAGAGATACCAGAAGTGGGAATGGAATTATGGCAAATCCCCGGCATATAATGTGCGCGAGACGCATAAATTCCCTGCAGGTTTCGTTGATGTCCGTTTGGATGTCAAAAAAGGCATCATAGAGAATTGCAAGATTTATGGAGACTTCTTCGGCATGGGCAGCATTTCCGAATTGGAAGATGCGGTGACTGGTACACGCCACGAGCGCAAGGCACTTGAAGAAGCACTAGCTGATGTGGATGTATCCCATTATCTCGGAAAAATCACCAAAGAGGATTTTCTCAGTCTGATTTATTAAGAGAGAGAAGGCAGGGACCCGGAAATCCACCTTGGTACAATAATGATTACATTTTTATGCTACCGACAAAACCGTCAGGAAGACCATCAATTCCTGGCGGTTGTGCTGCTTATACAAAAAATGTTAGCGCTTACTATTGCAATATGCCGGGCTTTCTTTTATAATCCAATTGTAAGAAAATAATAAACATTCAAATCGGCGTTTTATATGGAAGGTTTGCTTCGATAGGACCGAGGCAGACTTTTACATAGAAATGAATGACTATTCATTCATATAAGGAGGGTGTTCATGAATATCACGGAACAGTTAGCGGTAACCGCACAAAGCCAGCCGGAAAAAACAGCTTATGTTTTTGAGGACAAGCAGACGTCGTATATGGAATTGGAAAGATCCGTACAGAAATTTGCCTCGAGCCTGACAGGTATGGGCTTGAAGAAAGGGGACCATATTGCACTGGTAGTCGGCAACAGTCCTTACTATGTCATCGGATTGTACGGAGCTTTGAGACTCGGTGCTGTGGTCATTCCGATCAACCCGTTGTATATGGCCAATGAAATGAACTATATTCTCAACGATGGAGACGTCAAAGCCGTCATTACGATGGATGTGCTGCTGGAGAAATTTGCTGCCATCCATGAACAGCTCCCCGGAGTCAGGAATTATATCTCTTGTGACAGCGGGGCAGGATCATCATCTCTGGAGGATCATATCCTAGGTCCCAAGCTTCATTCTTTCACGGATCTTGTTCAGGCAGGCAGCCCTGGTTGGAATCCAGCAGAATGGAAGGATGATGAAACGGCAATCATCTTGTACACCTCCGGAACAACTGGGAAACCAAAAGGAGCCATGCTGACCCATCGAAATATTTACTCCAATGCCAAAGACGTTGCTGATTACCTGGCGATCAATGGCGAAGACCGCGTGATTGCCGCCCTCCCGATGTTCCATGTATTCTGCTTGACTGTAGCATTGAATGCTCCTCTGATGAATGGTGGTACGGTTTTAATTCTGCCGAAATTCTCCCCCAGTGAGGTTTTCCGTATAGCAAAGGATCATCAGGCAACTGTATTTGCAGGCGTTCCGACGATGTACAACTATTTGCTGCAGAGTGGGGAATCTCAGGGAGAGTTTGCCAACATCCGGCTGTGCATCTCAGGAGGTGCCGCCATGCCTGTATCCCTGCTCGAGGCATTTGAAGAGACATTTGATGTCCAAATTTCAGAAGGATACGGATTGTCTGAAGCATCTCCTGTCACGTGTTTCAACCCACTGGATCGACCGAGGAAGGCAGGGTCTATCGGCCAGAGTATCCTGAATGTGGAAAATAAAGTGGTGGACGAATTTGGAGAAGAGCTTCCTATTGGAGAGGTGGGTGAGCTTGCGGTAACAGGTCCGAACGTCATGAAAGGTTATTATAATTTGCCGGATGAAACGGCATCCGCCTTGAAGGATGGCTGGCTTTATACAGGAGATATGGCCCGGATGGATGAGGAGGGCTATTTCTATATTGTCGATCGCAAGAAGGAATTGATTCTTGTCGGCGGCTATAATGTCTATCCAAGGGAAGTGGAAGAGGTTCTCTATGCCCATCCCAACGTATCGGAAGCTGCTGTCATCGGTGTTCCACACCCGGAAGCAGGCGAGGCGGTAATGGCTTTCGTGGTCTCTGATGACTCCTCGGTAACAGCGGATGAATTGGCTGGGTATTGCCGGCAGCACCTGATCGGATATAAAGTGCCTTCGGAAATAGAGTTTCTGGATGAGCTGCCGAAAAATACAACAGGGAAAATCCTCCGCAAAAACTTGCGGGACCAAGTGAAACAGTAGGCCAAAAAGGGGAGTATCCATACATATGGATGCTTCCACTTTTATATGGATTTGATTTTCATGAAACGGGAGAATAAAAAGATGAAATTTTGCTCGTTTCACTATCTTTTTATCTGAAAATTTGATAGGTTAGTGGTAGCCGCTTCCTTTTCCCTACATGGAAAGGAATGATCCTATTGTATAAAGACTTCTATACCCCATCCTATGAAATCTCCCCATTGACCATGGCAGTCATAGCAAACCCGATAAAAAAAGGAGAGACTTATTCCTATGTGCTTGAAGAAGAAATGGAGTATGCTATCGATAACTCGCCAAGCAGGTTAATGAACGACGCCTGCAAGTACCTTGGCTCCAGTCTGAAAGGCAGACAGGACGGTACTCGGGAAATCTGCGGTATTACCCATAAGGCCCCCATTTCCGTCGACCCTTCCTGCGGGATGTATTTTTTCCCGACAACTTCACCAGCTAATCCAAAGTGTTCATGGATTGCCCACACCCATATCGACCAGATCAACAGGATACCGGATAACAGTACTGAGATCATCTTTCATAATGGCAAGAAAATTACGCTGAAGGTTTCCTACGGATCGATGCTCAATCAAGTGCAGCGGACGGCCCAGTTCCGTTATCTGTTGGACCAGCGAATCAAGTATTTGCAGAAGCATGCGGCTGATCTGGTTGCAGAGCCGCAGCCATGAGTTCTTGTACAATCGCCTCGACCTTCATCCGGATGGCAGGATTGAAATAATTGCGTTTTTCCTCATGCCCCCGACAGATGAAGAGGAAAGTGGAAAAGGAATCGTTTTTGTTGAGGCGGACAATCCGAAGTCCTTTCTCGCGCATTTCCTTCCGCAGTCGGTGTCGTTCTTTTAAGGCAGCCGTTTCCATATTCTGCAATAAGTCGAGATAGGGGCCTTTTATCTTGAACGGCCCTTGCTGAATGTGAGCCGTATCCTGACGAATGACCAGAATAGCCATGGAAAGAAACAGGAAGCGCCCGGCCAGCTGCAATTCCTCATCCGTAAGATATCGCATGAATAACCCTCCCACACAGAACATTTGTTCCAGTGCTTTATATTATATGCCAAATGCAGAGGAAAATACAACAAAGTTTCATCAACTTTTAGTAAAATGGAAGGGAAGCGGCAGATTTTCCTGCTATTTTATACAAACCATATTTTAGAATAACTGTGTAAAGGGAATAATTTGTGTACAGTTGATTGATACATATGAGGAGCTTGGACTACATGCATTTACTGGGTACCGTACTATCAGACTGGCAAACCGAAATCGAAGAGGAAGGTTTTGAAGCTTTTATTCTGCAGCTGTTGAGCGAATATGAAAGTCTGGGGCCCCTCCCCGGGTTCTTCCTGCCATTCATTGAAGCTTTCCTGCCATTTCTTCCCCTAGTGGTTTTCGTATTTGCGAACGCCGCTGCGTATGGCCTGCTGGAAGGTTTTCTGCTTTCTTGGCTTGGAGCCTGCAGTGGGGCTGTCATCATTTTTCTAGTCGTCCGCAGACTCAGCGACAGAAGGTGGGTGAGAAAGTTCCGGGAAAATCATCAGGTGAGAAAGGTAACGACCTGGGTAGAGCGCCACGGCTTCGGCCCGCTGTTCCTCCTGCTCTGTTTCCCTTTCTCTCCTTCAGCGGTCATCAATGTGGTCGCCGGTTTATCCAAAGTAAGCATCTATCAGTTCATACTTGCCGTTATGATGGGGAAGGCAGTCATGATTTTCTCCATTGCCTATGTCGGGTCCAATATTATGGAATTTGCCAAGAACCCGGTGAAGACCATTGTGGTGATCGTTTGTATTGGACTGTTCTGGATCATTGGGAAATATGCGGAAAAGAAACTGCATGACAAAGCCAAACTGAAAGAGAATCCGAATTTCACTCGGGATTAAAATATTTCCTATAGGGTATTAACATGGTGAACACATCATGACCCTGGAGGAAATAATCATGAAAAAACTCAACTATCGCAAGCTGGTTCCGGTGGTGATTTTTGCCGTGGGGGTGGCCTTGATCTTTCGGTCTGCCCTGTTTGCCAGTTATGTGGTGGACGGAGAGTCCATGGAGCCGACACTGTATGATGGAAACCTGCTCATGGTCAATAAGGTGATCTATGATATTACCGATGTGGACCGGTTTGATGTCATTGTTTTTCATGCCAATCCGGAAGAAGATTATGTGAAACGGGTAATCGGACTTCCGGGTGACGAAATAGAATATAAGGATGATAAGCTCTATGTAAATGGGGAATACAAAGAAGAGAAATTCTTGGAACCATATGCCGCGCAAAGTGAAGCCGAACCATTCACGGAAGATTTCACCCTGGAAGAAGTGACCGGAGAGAAGAAGGTTCCGGAGGGGGAAATCTTCGTGATGGGGGATAATCGACAGGACAGCTTGGACAGCCGTTCCTTCGGTTTTGTGTCTGAGAGTACATTGGTTGGTAAAGTCGGAGTAAAATACTGGCCACTTTCTCAAGCGGATTTGACACTCGGCAAATAGCTGTTCGACCACTCCTGCCTTTGGTAAAATGAAAGGCAGGAGTTTTTTTATGGGATGTAAAAGACGAATATATATAGATAGCATGACATGACAGTTTAACAGAAGAGGAGGAGAAGGATGGGACTCAGATTTTTACTCGGAAGAGCAGGCACGGGCAAAAGCGGCCGGACCATGGATGAAATAAGGGAAAAACTGAAGGAAGACCCGAAAGGCCCGCCGATTTTTTATTTGGTGCCGGATCAGATGACCTTCCAGCAGGAATATACCTTGTTCAGTGATGATGCGATTGAAGGCAGTATCCGTGCCCAGGTGGTCAGCTTTTCTCGTCTGGCCTGGCGGGTACTCCAGGAGACTGGGGGGAGTATCAGGCAGTTCATCAGTTCGGTAGGCATGCAGATGATGCTTCGGAAAATCATTGAAGAAAAGCAGGGGGATTGGCAGGTTTTCCAGAAGGCATTGGAAAAACAAGGATTTCTCGGACAGCTGGAAGGGATGATCACGGAGTTCAAACGGTATGATATTACACCGGAAGCACTGCGCATGCAAATTGATGGCATACGCGGCTATGTACATAGGGAGCCGGGGGAAGAAGCCCTGGCTAGGAAGTTGGAGGATCTCTTGTATATCTATGATCGGCTGACAGGAGCTCTGAAGGACCAGTATATTGATAGCGAAGATCAGCTGCGGCTTCTTGCGGATAAAATCAAGGAGTCTTCCTTGCTCGATGGGGCCGAGGTTTATATCGATGGCTTTCACAGCTTCACACCAAATGAATTGCTGGTAGTGGCGGAACTCTTGGAAAAATGTAAGTGCGTCACCATTACATTGACCATGGATCCAGAGAAAGAAGAGGAGGTAAACGAGCTGGATCTGTTCTATCAGACCACAGAAACATACCATGCACTGAGAGGTATGGCAGAGGAAAGAGGCATCTCCCTGGATGGAGAGGAAATACTGAAACCTGAGCGGGGCCGGTTTTCCGACCGGCCGTTCTTTGCCCATTTGGAACGCAATTTTGATGAGCGGCCTGCACCTGTTTTTGAGGGCAGTGTGCCCGTTCATATTGCGGAAGCGGTTCATCCGCGTGCAGAAGTGGAAGGGGCCGCCCAGGAGATTTTGCGTCTTGTTAGGGAAGAGGGTTATCGGTTTCAGGATATGGCTGTCTTTATCCGCCAGACAGAGACGTATCATGATTTGATCGATACCGTGTTCAGAGACCATGATATTCCTGTGTTTTTGGATGAGAAGCGAACCATGCTCAATCATTCGCTGATTGAATTCATCCGTTCCATCCTGGATATTGTGGAAGGGAACTGGCGGTATGATGCTGTGTTCCGGGTATTGAAGACAGGCTTTATTCCGGCAGATGATCAAGAGTATCCACTGACAGATGATGCCATCGATGAATTGGAAAACTATGTACTGGAATACGGCATCCGTTCACGGGATCGTTGGTTCAGTGAAGATGAATGGGTGTTCCAGCGTTTCCGCGGCTTTGACCAAGCGGGTCAGACAGATGCTGAAAGGGAGACCCAGCAGCGGATCAATCGATATCGCCGACAGGTCACCAATGCCCTCAAGCCTTTTGACGAACAGATCCGCAAAGCAGCGACAGTCAGGGAATTATGTGAGGTTACCTACCTTCTACTGGAAGAACTTTCAATACCTGCCCAGTTAGAGCGGACAAGGGAACAGTATGATGATAAAGGAGAAATAGAAAAAGGGAGGGAGCAGGATCAGGTATGGGATGCTGTCATCCAACTGTTCGATGAGATTGTCGAGATGGCCGGGGAAGAACAGATGACCCTACCCACTTTCCGAAAAGCAATGGAGGCAGGCTTTGAAACGTTGAAATTTGCCCACGTACCGCCAACCATGGATCATGTCATTGTCGGTACCATTGACCGTTCCCGTATCAGTGGCATCAAATGCTCTTTCCTGCTTGGCGTAAATGACGGTGTATGGCCGATGAAGCCCGCTGCAGACGGAATGATCAATGAACAGGAACGGGAGCTTCTGGAGGAACACGGCCTGAAGCTTGCTGATACGAGCAGACGCCAGCTTCTTGATGATTGGTTTTATATGTATACGGCGTTCACCTCGGCCAAAGACAGGCTGTGGATCAGCTTTCCGCTCAGTGATGAGGAAGGTAAATCCAAGATGCCTTCCCAGCTCATCAAGCGGGTGGAAGATCTGTTTCCGATTTGCTGTGAGCATATCCTGCTGCAAGACCCGGATGAACTAGTGGAAGCGGACCGATTCATTACCACACCTGTCAAAACACGGTCTGCCCTTACGGCCCAGCTGGCAAGAAGTCTGAAAGGATATCCGGTAAAACCAGTATGGAAGCAGGTGTTGAATTGGTATATCAGCAACCATGAGAAATACGGAACGACCTATACCATTCTGCAGAGTCTTCACTATGAAAACAAACCGGTGAACCTATCCTCAGACACGGCCGAAAAGCTCTACCCGAAAAGGATGAAAGCTAGTGTATCCCGGCTGGAATCCTATTATAGCTGTTCCTATCAGCACTTTGCCAAATACAGCCTTGGACTGGATGAACGGAAAACCTATAAATTGGATGCACCTGACATCGGTCAGCTATTCCATGAGGCCTTGAAAACAATCACGGAATGGATCCAACAGGAGGGCAGAGATTTTGCCCAATTGACGAAGAACGATACCAATTCCTATGCACGGAAAGCGGTTGGAAATCTGGCCCCGATCCTGCAGAACCAGATTCTCCGCAGTTCCAACCGCTACAAGTATATCCAGCAGAAACTGGAGCAGGTGATTGCAAGGGCGGCATTCATCTTGAGTGAACAGGCGAGACAAAGCAACTTCTCCCCTGTCGGGCTGGAACTTGGGTTCGGAATCAATGAACAGCTGCCCCCGCTTACCATCCCTCTGAAAAACGGTTATGAACTGATGTTGAGAGGACGAATCGACCGGGTGGACAGAGCGTTGACAGCCAATGACCTGCTACTTCGCATTATCGACTACAAGTCCAGCTCTAAGGGGTTGAGCCTGTTGGAAGTCTACTATGGGCTGGCATTGCAGATGCTGACCTACCTTGATGTGGTGCTCACGCATTCAGAGAGTTGGCTAGAACAGAAGGCCACACCTGCCGGGGTGCTGTATTTCCATGTCCATAACCCGATGATCTCAAGCGAAGGCAAATTGAACGATGAGGCCATTGAGGAGAAGATTTTCAAGAACTACAAAATGGACGGCCTCCTTTTATCCGATGAAGGCACGGTCCAGGAAATGGATACTTCCCTGGTTCCTGGTAAGAAGAGCGACATTATACCGGCAGGGATCAAGAAAAGTGGGGGATTCCACAGTACCTCACATATCGCCGATGAACAGACATTTCACCGCCTCAACCAGCATATGCACCGACTGATGCAGAATGCCGGTCTCGATATAACAGAAGGCGGTGTCCATCTGAATCCCTATCAGCATAAGCAGAATGTGGCCTGTACGTTCTGTCCATTCCATGCAGTCTGCCAGTTTGATCCGATTCTGGAAACCAATGATTACCGAAAGCTGAAAGATATGAAAGATAAAGAGATACTGGAAACGTTGAAAAGGGAGGAGGGACAGAATGGTTAATTGGACAAGAGAACAGGAACAAGCTATTTATACAGATGGAAAAGACGTACTTGTGGCAGCGGCAGCTGGCTCTGGGAAAACGGCAGTTCTGGTTGAGCGTATCATCCAGAAATTGCTGCGGAGCGAAAATCCGGTAGAAATCGATTCACTTCTGGTTGTGACCTTCACCAATGCCGCAGCACAGGAAATGCGCAACAGGGTTGGCGAGGCATTGGAAGCAGCCCTGGCGGATAACCCTTCTTCCATGCATCTGAAGAAGCAGCTGTCCATGCTGCAGACCGCCTCGATTTCCACCCTGCACTCGTTTTGTCTGGACGTCATTCGACAGTATGCCTATCTATTGGATATTGATCCAGCCTTCCGGATTGCCGATGACATGGAAGCCGATCTGATTAAGCAGGAGGTGCTGGATGACCTGTTTGAGAGATGGTATGGAAGTGAGGCAGAACAGCAGGAGAAATTTTTCCAAGTAGTCGACCGTTTTTCAAGCGACCGCAGTGATGTCCAGGTAGAGGATCTGATCCTGAAACTCTATGAGTTTGCCATGCAGAATCCAGACCCGGAAGGCTGGCTCGAATCACTGGCTGATACCTATACCATTCCAGAAGATTGGAAGGAAGAGAACCTCGGCTGGTTGACGATTATGAAGCATGAAGTGCGGAATACGTTTGAAGCGATCAGGGAAGAGATGGCGGTCGCCATGGAAATGACAAAGGAAAATGATGGACCGTATCAATACGCAGAAGCTATTGAGTCAGACATGGAGTTGCTGCAGGGAGTATGGAGCAGAATGGATGATTGGGATCTCTTGGGAGAATACATCAGTCAGGCTTCCTTCAAGGCTCTATCCCGAAAGAAAACAGAGTGTAATGAGGAGAAGAAGGAACGGACGAAAAAACTGCGTAACAGTTATAAAAAACGCTGGACTGACATGAAGGAAAGTTGGTTTACACGTAACCTGAATAGTCATGTGGAGGACATGCGCGAGTTGGCACCGGTCATCCGTCAGCTGACCGAGCTGGTGAAAGAGTTCCGAGCAGAATTCACGGCACAGAAGCGGGAGCGCGCGTTGGTTGATTTCTCGGACTTGGAACATTTGTGTCTGGAGCTGCTGATGGATGAAGAAGCATCCAGTCGGCAAGAGCCAGTTCCTTCTACAGTTGCCAAAGAATACCAGCGCCGGTTCAGCGAGGTGCTTGTCGATGAATACCAGGATACCAACTTGGTTCAGGAAACCATTCTCACACTGATCAGTGACCGGACAGGGCCGGGCAACATGTTCATGGTTGGAGATGTGAAGCAGAGCATTTACCGTTTCCGTCATGCTGAACCTTCGCTGTTCATTGATAAATATAAACGGTTTGCCGGCCAGGATCACCCAGGCGCCCGTATTGATTTGGCAAGCAATTTCCGGAGCAGGGAGCATGTGCTCAGTGGGACGAATTTCATTTTCCGCCAAATCTTGGATGAAGAGGTTGGTGAAATCAGATATGACGCAGACGCAGAATTGATTTACGGGAATAAGTCCTATGATGAATTGCCTTTTTCTTCTCCGAGCCCAGAGCTGTTGATCATCGACCGGGAAGCTGAAGAAGAGGCTGACAGTGACGGTGGGGAAGATTTTCAGGATTTGGAGAAGGCCCAGCTGGAGGCTAGGGCCTATGCAGAAAAGATAAAACAGTGGATCGGCCAAAAAGAGGGAGGACCCCTTCAGGTCTTTGACAAGGAGACCGGAGCGCAAAGGGATTTCCAGTATCGTGATGCAGTAATCCTGCTCCGCTCGATGACATGGGCGCCAACCATAGCTGATGAGTTGAAAAGGCAGGGAATCCCTGTCTATGCAGAACTTTCCACAGGGTACTTCGAGGCGATTGAAGTGAAAATCATGATCAGCTTGTTGAAGGTGATTGATAATCCTAGACAGGATATTCCGCTTGCCTCTGTATTGAAATCTCCGATCGTAGGGCTGAATGAAGAAGAGTTGGCACGGATCAGGCTCGCAGATAAGCAAAACGCCTTTTATGATGCCTTGCAGCAGTATCGTAGGCAGCATAATAATCAAACGGCTGATACCGTGGAGAAATTCCTCGGCCGTCTGGAAGATTTCCGTCTGGCTGCGCGTCAGGGTGCACTTGCTGAATTGATCTGGGACATATACCGCGTGACCGGCTATTTCGATTTTGTCGGAGGGATGCCTGGGGGGCGGCAACGGCAGGCAAATCTCCGGGCTCTGTATGACCGGGCGCGAGGCTATGAAGCTACTTCCTTCCGCGGCTTGTTCCGTTTCTTGCGCTTCATTGAGAGAATGGAAGAACGAGGAGATGATTTGGGGGCAGCCAGAGCCCTGAGTGAACAGGAAGACGTGGTAAGGATCATGACGATCCATAAGAGCAAGGGGCTGGAGTTTCCAGCGGTCATCGTCGGGGCGATGGGAAAGGAATTCAATATGCAGGATTTGAACAACAAGTATCTCCTGCACAAGGATCTCGGCTTTGCCAGCAAATATATTGATCCTATCAAACGAATCACCTATCCAACCTTGTTCTATCATGCATTGAGAAGCGAGAAAAAGCGCGAGTTGTTGGCCGAGGAAATGCGGGTGCTGTATGTCGCCCTGACACGGGCGAAGGAAAAACTCGTGATGGTTGCCAATGTCCCTTCGTTTGAGAAGAAAAGGGAAAAATGGGAGAAGATGCTGGAGCATACTGACTGGGTACTCCCAGCACATTTCCGCATGTCCTCTAAGACCTATTTGGACTGGGTCGGGCCCGCTCTGATCCGCCACCACCACAATGAGGCTTTACGGAAAGAGAACGTCCGTGATGCTGTACTGGATGACATCCAAGTTGACCCATCAAGCTGGGACGTCTCTGTTATTCATGGCAGTGCATTTGCCAATCTGGAAGACCGTTCGGAAGAAGAGGCTAAAGAATTGAAGGAGCATCTGATCGAATGGAAACCAGTGGACGCTGACGATGAAGAATTGCAGCAGATGGTGGAAGGTAGACTTTCCTACCAGTATCCTTTTCGGGAAGCAGCCAGCTCTAGGGCTAAGCAGACCGTGACCGAGGTGAAAAGGCAACGGGAAATCGCTGACGAATACAGCTCCACCCAGCTGGTCCAGGAATTCCGGCCGCCAATCGTCAAACGTCCGAATTTCATGCAGAAGGAGAAAACACTCACTTCGGCAGAAAAAGGGACAGCGATGCATACCGTCATGCAGCACTTGCCGATGGACCGGGTTTTGACGGCAATGGAGATTCAAGAGTATGCAGAAAGACTGGCCGACAAAGAAATCATGACCAGGGAAGAGGCGGATATCATCCATGCTGAAGCGATTGAAGAATTCTACCATTCCGATATAGCAGCATATATCAGGGATGCATCCGATTTTCAGAGGGAAGTCCCTTTCAGCCTCTCTCTTCCCGCTGAAGAGGTGTACGCAAATTGGCAGTCCGGACAGGGCGAGCAGGTTCTCCTACAGGGGGTAATTGATGGACTGATACCAAAGGAGGACGGCTGGATCATCTTGGACTATAAAACCGATTCCATCCAGGAACCAGTGAACGATCATGTAAAGGAAAAGCTCATCAACCGGTATCGCACACAGATGGATTTGTACCGTTATGCCATTGAACATATCTGGAAACAACCTGTAAAAGAGACATATCTATATTTCTTCGATCAGGCCCTCCTCATACAGGTGCCCTGATCCCTTTGAGCCAGCTTCCAATTTGGGAGCTGGTTTTTTATATGGGAAAGAGCAGTGGATAAGCGTGAGGAGTGCCGGTAAATTGATTGTACTGGTGATATCGCGGCTGATCGGCGGATAAACCCGAATACCTGCTGATAAAGGCATCCTCCTGCTGATATCGCCGCTGACCAGCGGATAAAACTGCTTACCTGGTGATATCACGCATGACCAGCTGATAAAGCGAACAACCTGCCGATATCGCCGAGGAACAGCGGATAAAAATGTTCACCTGGTGATATCCGCTACGTCCTGCTGATACCCCCGAACACCAGCGGATAAAGCCATCCTCCTGCCGATATCACCCCTGAACAGCGGATAAACTGAACGACCCGCTGATATCACTCTGCCGCCACACTGCATGGTTCAAACCTTCCACAGCATGGCTTTTATACTTCTGTTCACCTTTTCGCCACAATATCCCCAAGGTGTGACGAAAATCACTGGTCTCCGGTAATTTATCTCACTTAACCACGCGCAAAATTGAATTACTATAAAGACAAGAAATAAACAAGGGGGTTGATGATCGATGGCAACTGCAAAAGAAATAAAGCCGAAACAAGACCAAGACCTGCATGAGACAGAATCACTGAAGGGTGCATTATTTTCTTCGGTAGTGTTTGTCGGAGGCGGCATCGTCCTGTTCTTCCTGTTACTTTTCATTCTATATATGGTTCGACTATGAAGGGGGTAATCACATGAAATTACATCGCCATGAAGAGATTTGGCTGATCATTGGAGTGAGTATTCTGGTAATCAGCATGGTTGTGACCGGTTACCAGACATTCGCTCTCGGGATGGGTCCACCAAGTGATAAGGATACCATCGATCCACAATTAGTGGATGAAACAGCTCCATTCGATAATCCAGGTGTCTATGAAATCGGGGAAAACAAATACGAAGTCATCATGACATTGCAGGCATTCAGTTTCACCCCGAATGAGATCGAAGTCCCAGCCGGAGCTGAAGTTACCTTCCGGATGACTTCCAAGGATGTCACACACGGCTTCCAAATTGCCGGAACCAACGCGAACGCCATGGTTATGCCGGGGCATATTCAAACGATTACAGAAACATTTGATGAACCTGGTGAATACCTGGTGATCTGCAACGAATATTGCGGTGCAGGACATCAAATGATGGGAACTACAATCACAGTGAAATAAGGAAGGAGGCAATCACATGGAATTGCCAGTAAGAGAACCATTTAGCGAAAAGGCAAATAAGGCTCTGGGCATCAACCAGAAAGATTCCCGACTTACATTGACGTATTTCTCTGTCGCATTCATTGCATTATTGATCGGCGGGTTTCTGGGGCTGTTTCAGGGATTGAACCGTGCGGGACTGATGCAATTGCCGCCATGGTTCGACTATTATCAAGCACTTACAGGACACGGGGTGTTGATGGTCCTGGTATTCACAGCACTATTTACAGTAGGATACTTTTATGCAGTATTATCACATACGCTGGGAGGTCTGCTGCCAGCAGTCCGTAAAATGGGCTGGACAGCATTCGGGCTCATGGCAGTCGGCACAGTCATGTCAGGATCAATGATTGTGTCAGGCGATGCTTCCGTCCTGTATACCTTCTATCCGCCCATGCAGGCTTCACCTTGGTTTTATATCGGCCTCGTCTTTCTGGTCGTCGGGATCTGGGTTGCAGCATTCGGCTGTTTTATCAACGTAGCAAAATGGAGAAAGCAGAACCGTGGCCAGCATATTCCACTTCTTTCCTTCTTTGCGGTCGGCGTATTCGTCATGTTGTTCTTCGGAAGTATCGGAGTGGCGATCGAAGTATTCACTTTGATTCCATGGGCATTCGGCTGGAAAGAGACTGTCAATGTACTGCTTGCCCGCACATTGTTCTGGAGCTTTGGACATACGCTTGTGAACATTTGGTATCTGACAGCTATCTCTGCATGGTATGTAGCGGTACCAAGGATCATAGGAGGAAGGTTGTTCAGTGATTCATTGACCCGTTTGGTCATCATCATGCTTGTTATTCTTAATATTCCTGGCGGTTTCCACCACCAGATCATTGACCCAGGATTTTCCCAAGGTCTGAAGTTCATGCATGTATTCATGAGTCTATCCATTGCTTTCCCATCTCTAATGACTGCATTCGCCATGTTCGCAGTCTTTGAAAGAACCGGAAGGAAAAAAGGCGCAAAAGGCCTTCTCGGCTGGGTGAAAACACTCCCATGGGGAGATGTCCGCTTCCTTGCACCAATGATAGCTATGATTGCATTCATTCCGGGCGGAGCAGGCGGTATTGCGCAGACTAATAACCAATTGAACCAAGTAGTGCATAATTCCCTATGGGTAACCGGCCACTTCCACCTTACAGTGGGAACGACTGTCATGCTTACATTCTTCGGGATTGCCTACTGGTTGATTCCATATCTATCAAAACGTGAGCTGACACCAAAAATGAATAAGCTCGGCGTCATCCAAACACTGATCTGGACAGCAGGAATGCTGTTCATGGCTGGAGCCATGCACTGGGTCGGACTGCTCGGTTCTCCGAGAAGAACATCCTATTCAACGTATGGAGATAACGCGACAGCATTGAGTTGGGATCCATACCTCATGTTCCTCGCTGTCGGTGGTACGCTGTTGATCATAGGTGTGGTAATGATGGTCTATATTGTTTTCCACCTCATGTTCCGGGCTCCGAAAGGGCAAACGGAATTCCCGATTGCAGAACCGGAACCGAACGCCGGACCAACACCTAAGTGGACGGAACGTTGGGGACTATGGATTGTGCTGATGATTGCAGTTGTTTCCATGGGATACGTTATCCCAGTAGTGGATCTGATTGTCAATGCACCTCCAGGTTCGCCTCCATTCCGTACATGGTAGAACAGGCAAAGAGACAGCCGGTGCCAGCCGGACTGTCTCTTGCTTGATTCATAACACTAGTTAGGAAGTGATTCCTGTGCAGAATAATAAACAACATAAGATCTCAATTGCCATGGTCCTCCTATTTGGATTCATCCTAATTTTTACAGCAACTGATGGTTTCCAGGCATATACGTTAGAGACAGCCAGAACCAATGCATTGCGCGCTGAGCAGCCTGCCTTTCCGGAAGTAACGTTGGAAGACAGTAAAGAGCGGATCTATTCTTTCGATGAGTTCGCTGGCAAGTATGTATTCATCACCTTCATCTACACAGCATGTATGGATGTATGTCCGGAGCTGGAGATGAATCAAGCCCAGGTATACAACTCCATCCCGGCAGAGTATATCGGCGAAGATATTGTCTTTCTCAGTATCAGCTTCGATCCAGAACAAGATGATCCGGCAGCGTTGGAAAAATACCGGATGATGTTTAACAGTGACGGTGAGACGTGGAGGATGGCGCGCATTTCGGATCAACAGGAGTTGAACCGGCTGTTGGATGAATTTGGTGTGGTGGTCATTCCGGATCAGAATGGTAATTTCACTCATAATTCTGCATTTTACCTGGTAGACCCAGAAGGGAATCTGGCAGATGTGATGGATTATACAGATATCGAAGGGGCTGCTGCAAAAGTAAACAATACCTTGGATAAGGGGAGAGAAAGATGAAACAGGCTGGTTATAGTTTAGCACTCTATATATTTCTAATGCTCCCCCCGGTAGTAACTTTGGCGGAATCTATCATGGCCATTCATATGCATATGCAGATGCCGTTGTTTGTCATCGCTGGTATGTTGATGGCTCCATTCTTCCAGAAAAAGTTCCCTGGATTGTTTTCTAAGTGGAATCAGGATGGAGTGCCGGGAATATTGTTGTTTATGATCATCATGCTGTACTGGCTGCTTCCTCGTACGATGGATGAAGCACTTACCATTCCAGCTGTAGAAATCTTCAAGTTCATCAGTCTACCATTTCTTGCTGGTGTACCGCTGCGGGACAGTTGGAGCAAACTTACTGGCATGTGGAAGAATGGTGTGTACATTACTTCTGCTGCTGCGTGCGGAATTATGGCCTGGCTTTATATTGCTTCGCCAACTCAGTTGTGCAACAGCTATCTGATTGTTGAACAGAAAACACTTGGCTGGGCATTCTTGTTTCTTGCTATCAGTATTCTTATATATTTCATCCAATTATTGTTCATCGACCGATCAGAATATGAGTAAACCGGCACTGAAAGCATTTGCTGTCAGTGCCGGTTTTTTGGGTTTGAAAAGGAGGAATTGCTTGCTGCTTAAACTATCTCATAAGATCCTGCAGGAGCCCACCATAAAAATGCCCTCCGTCTTCGTTTTCCTGCCGATAATCAGTCGAAGATCGGCAGGGTGACGAGGATGGAGAGCATAAATACAATGGTAAGGTAATTGACCGAGTATAAAAAGTTCCAATAAGCCCATTTCCTGTGTTCATCTGTAAACAAGCCACGGATCGATAAAACCAGCCATGCTGCATTCAATATTGTAACGATCACCATAAATGGCACTCCCAGTGCGGGCAGCAGGAAGGGAAGGGGGAGCAGTGTCGCCACGTATATGGTCATCTGCCGCTTGGTTACATCCATTCCATGCACTACAGGGAGCATTTTGACGCCGGCTGCCTTGTATTCATCATGCTTTCTGATGGCAATGGCAAAGGTATGCGGTATCTGCCAGATGAATAGAAGGAGAAAAAGTGTCAGAGGTACAATATGAATGGCTGAATCGACTGCTGACCAGCCAATCAAGGGAGTTACTGCTCCTGAAATGCTCCCGATTACGGTGTTCAGTGTATACCGGCGTTTGGACCACATCGTGTAGAGGACAACATAAGTGAACCAGCCGATCCATGTATAAAAAACCGTTTCCCAAGTAGTGAATAATAGAAGGATGAAACCGGCAATTGTCGCTCCAATGCCGATCCGGAGCACCGTTTTCAAAGAAAAGCTTCCAGTGACGGTCGGCCGATGTTTCGTTCGGTCCATTACCGTGTCAATATCCGAATCATACCAGTTGTTGAGAATAAGTGCTCCGGCCATCACCAAGGTGCTGCCGGCCATGGTCAACAGGAAGCTACCCCAAAATTCGCCGAACGAGGCGTCAGTGAAATGCAGGGCCAGCCAGAAACCGGCAAACACTGGCAAGGCATTGGCAATGAGGACACCTGACTTGACTAATGCTTTTATATCAGTGATAAGATTGCTTTGTTGTTTGAAAGTTTTCGAAGATTTATGACCCCCGGAAACGTTCATGTATTCATTTCCCATTAAATTCCCACCTTTAAAGGACTACCTATCTATTATATCACGGAGAGAAAGGACACTCTAACTTTAATTGGAGGATTTATTGGATGTTACGCGAATAGTAATTGCAGGGGTTATATAGAGGGGGAGGATTTTGCTTATGGATTTACAGCCTCAGCCGGTGAAAGACGCGAATCGTCTGGAATGGCTGGACGCAGCCAGGGGGTTTGCCATATTTGGAATTTTCATCGTGAATATCGGCACTTTTTCAGCACCATATTTCATCTATGGAGGGCAATGGGAAGCATGGCCGTCTTCCATAGACCAGTGGACACTCCGCATGATTGATATTTTCTTTCAGGCGAGCTTTTATACCATGTTCTCCATTTTGTTCGGGTTTGGATTCCAGCTGATGAACGAAAGGCTTCAGGAAAAAGGAATTAGGGTAAAACCTTTTCTGGCCAGAAGGTTATTGATCCTTATCGGATTTGGATTGGTTCACGCTTTCTTGATTTGGCATGGGGATATTCTTCTCTCTTATGGGAGTATCGGACTGTTGATGCTTTTGTTCCTCAGAGTGAAGGAAAAAACGTTGCTACTTTGGGCTATGGCTTTGCTGCTGGGCAGTGCAGCCCTCTTTACATTGGGTCTGTATGCGGCCCGTGATTATCTCGATCAGACATTTGAATCGGAGATCCAGCAAGCATTTGATAACTATCAAAGTGGAAGCTTGACGGATATTTGGGGTCAGAATCTCAGAGATTGGATGTTTTCCAATGCTGGGTCATTTCTCATCCTGATCTGCATGCTGCTGCCAATGTTTCTGATTGGGATGTATCTAGCGAGGAAACGGATCTTCCATAAACCGGAGGAATCAAAAGCATCCCTGATGAAAATATGGGGAATCATGCTGCTGCTTTTTATGGTGTTGAAGGCAGGACCTTACATATTCGGCAATCCGACTTGGTTCTCTTATATACAAGATAATATTGGAGGGACCGCCTCGGCGTTATTCTATATAGCAACCTTTGCCTTGGCTGCGCAAACAAAGGTGGGACGGCTGGTCATTCGGCCGTTCAGCTTGGTTGGAAGGATGGCACTGTCCAATTATATTTTCCAGTCGGTTGTCAGTGTGGTGATCTTCTATGGCATCGGACTAGGGTTGTATGGATCCGTGTCTCCCTCTTCCACTGTCCTGATTGCTGCAGGAATTTTCATCATACAAATCATGCTCAGTAGATGGTGGATGGCCCAGTTTCGTTTCGGGCCGCTTGAGTGGATCTGGCGTAGTTTGACCTATAATAAGAGGCAGCCATTTCGGCGTAAGAATGGAAAAGAAGCATGAAAAAAGGAGGTGTCCCTACAGTGGGGACACCTCCTTTTTCGATTTTTAGCCTTTCAAAACTTCTTTGATATGGCTGATCGCCCAATCCAGGTCTTCCTTGTCGATGATCAATGGTGGTGCGAAGCGGATGACATTTTCATGGGTTTCTTTACAGAGAAGTCCTCTTTCTTTCAGCTCTTCACAGTAAGGACGGGCTGCTTCTGTGAGTTCAACACCGATGAACAGACCCTTCCCACGTACTTCCTTGATTTTTGGATTGTCAATGGATTGTAGCTCTTCTTTCATATAATTACCGAGTTCCAGGGAACGGTCGGCAAGTTTCTCTTCTTCCAACACTTCTAGAGAAGCGATAGATACAGCACATGCCAGCGGGTTACCGCCGAAAGTGGACCCGTGGGAGCCTGGATTGAAGACGCCAAGGATATCCTTATTGGCTACTACACAGGAGATAGGGAATACTCCGCCGCCCAGTGCCTTGCCGAGGATATGCATGTCCGGTGTGACATTCTCCCAGTCACATGCGAACATCTTACCGGTTCGTGCAAGACCTGCTTGAATTTCATCAGCGATGTAGAGAACATTATTTTCCTTACATACATCATATGCTTCTTTCAAAAAGCCTTCTGGAGGCATGACGATTCCAGCTTCTCCTTGGATCGGCTCGAACAGGAAGCCAGCAGTGTTTTCATTGATGGCCGCTTTCAATGCTTCGATATCACCATAAGGAATGACTTTGATTCCTGGCAGCATTGGACCGAATCCACGCTTATTGTCCTCATCGGAAGTGAGGGAAACGGCTGTCATGGTACGTCCATGGAAGTTTCCTTCACAAGCGATGATCTCTGCTTTGTTCTCTTCCACTCCTTTGACATCATAAGCCCAACGGCGTGCTGCTTTGACAGCTGTTTCGACAGCCTCAGCCCCTGTATTCATTGGCAATGCCAGCTCTTTATTCGTCAGCTTGCAGATCTTTTCATACCATGGTCCCAATTGATCGTTATGGAATGCACGGGAGGTAAGAGTAACTCGATCTGCTTGTTCCTTCAATGCTTCAATGATTTTTGGATGACGATGCCCTTGGTTCACTGCCGAATAGGCACTGAGCATGTCCATATAGCGGTTGCCTTCAGGGTCTTCCACCCAAACACCTTCCGCTTTAGCTACGACAACAGGAAGTGGATGATAATTCTTCGCTCCGAATTCCTGTGTTTGGTCGATAATTTCCTGACTCGTACGTACCATACTATCCCTCCGATAACTTATAAATAAATATACTTTTCTAGTATAACAGTTTTTTAATATTTTTACTTCTCCAGGGAGCTTAAAAATTCTTTAAAATGATTTTTCGGATGGTCCATGATATTATGGCAGTAACATGAAGAAGGAGGACTGGATGATGATACATACGCACATCACCTCATGGGTGCTGCTGATCATCCTGCTTGTTGCCGCAGTAGCGCTGTACAAAGGCGGAAACGGCAAGGCGGGCAAAATCGTCCACATGATTTTACGATTGGACTATTTACTGGTACTTTTTACAGGCATCATGCTGCTCTGGAATTATCTTTCCAATCCAAGCATGCCGATTCTGGCTGAAGCAATCACCAAAGGGTTGGCAGGACTATGGGTCATTGCAGCAGCAGAAATGATTATGGGGAAAACAAAGAAGGAAAAACCGGCAAGAGGTCCATGGATCCAGCTGGTGATCGCCATTCTGCTGGCACTGATTCTCGGGTTCGGCCGTCTGCCATTGGGAATCTCCCCTTAATAGAAGCTGTCTCTCCGGAGACGGCTTTTTTTGTGGGTCCTCGCAATTGAAATCACTAACGACATAGATGTAAATCTATCACATGTCTTGCCGATAAACCCGCGCTTCGACAGATATTGCATCCGCTCCGACAAAAATACTTCGCTTTCCGTGGGCACGGCTTCAGTCTCCTCAGAAGCAAAGAACGCTTCTTCCGGGGTCTTCAGACTCGTGCTGTTCCCACAGGAGCCATTCCTGTTAATGAAGGAATAGCCTATTGCATAAAGAAAGACCCTCCGTTATGATGCAGGTGCCACCAACTCATAACTAAGGAGGATCTTTACATGCATCATAATAGAAATTCGCGTATTGAACAAGTGAATGAACAAATTCTAATTGTTGGAGTGGACATCGCTAAAGCGACTCACTACGCATGCGCTGTCGATGATCGTGGGCGTGAATTGAGTAAAAGCTGGAGGATAAAACAATCCCGCCAGGATTTCGAAGCTTTTTACACAACTCTCATGAAACTTGTAGAGACACACGGCAAAGAGCGGGTCTTGGTCGGCTTTGAACCAACGGGCCACTATTGGATGAACCTTGCAGAATTCCTAACGGACTACGATATTCCTTTTGTATTAGTGAATCCTCATCACGTGAAGAAGTCCAAAGAACTTGATGACAATCTGCCAAGCAAGAATGATAGGAAAGATGCCCGGCTCATCGCCAAAAATGATCACGTATGGTCATTACAGTATTCCTAGGGAACAAGGCACCGTTGAGGCTGAATTACGCAAAGGCACAGCTTTTCGTAGTCGCCTTAGAAAAGATCTATCTTCCATTCAGAATCGTATACGACGTTGGTTAGACCTTTACTTCCCTGAATTTCAATCTGTTTACAAGGGACTAGGCAAGCAAGCTTGCGCGATTCTAAAAGACACTCCATTGCCTGTCGACTTCTTGAATGTTTCACCTGTAGAGATGACTCAAGCCCATCGTGAAGCTGGACATACCTATCTTCCGCAAAAGAAAGTCGAACAGCTGATGCATCACGCTGAGCACTCCATAGGCATACAAGAAGGATCTGAAATGGCCAGAATGGAAATCAGTATGCTTATCAATCAATTGGAAAGTATGGATTATTGCATGCGAATAAAGCTTTTAAAGCTCTCTATGACTATTATATCTCTCGCAGAGAGAATCCTTTGACAGGCAAAGAGTCATTGGTTGTTCTATCGCGAAAGTTGCTTCAAATATGTCATGGCTTGTGTAAGCACGGCCGAAAGTTTGATATAGACCATATGATGCAGGATATGCCTTTCCTCGTTGAGTCTAAAGCAGCTTAGGGTTTTTCATCCCTGAAAAACAATCCAGACACGGAGAAGTCGGCCATACCAAGACTTCAGACAGTCCGCGAGGATTAGTCCATGCAGGAGCAGTTGCCGACCTCTGCGTTAGGGTAAGACCCAACGAAGGAATGTAGGCACTTGATGCCAGGAGATATGGGAGGGTAAGTCCCCTAAGATGCAGAGATCCAATGTGCCTATAAAGTATATGATGGGAGAATATACCAATCTCCCACCGCAACGTGTTAAATGAGTGATGAAACAAACACAATGTACCTTTACAAAAAAAATTTAATTCAAAAAAAAGCGTTTAAAGGCCCAGCAGAATAACTTTTCCTGAGGGAGTCTACGTATTTTGTCTCCGCTTGGTGTAGTTTTCTGGTAATCGGATGAACGTCGGTCATGGAATCAATGTCTAGTGAAGCTTTCTCACTAAAAATCAAATTTATGAGAATGCCTAATACTTCCATTCTACGGGAACAGGCGTCCACTGAAGTATAACCACCAACCAGCGGAGGAAATCCACGAGACTCCTGCGGGAACCGTGACCAGAGTGAGATCCCGGAGAACGCCAGTTCGAGGAAGCTCACGGGTCACCCGCGGAAAGCGAAGTGGAGTTTCCGCAGCGGCATAGGTGGCACCCCCCAAGGCTTGTTGAATAGCGCGAGGAAGGTTCATCCGTTTTCAGTTCGAGGAAGCTCACGGGCCACCGGTGAAAAGCGAAGGGGAATCCCTGTAGCGGTAGGAGAAGCACAATTACGAAATACCAAGCAGCCAATCAGCACAAATAACATATAACAGCCGCTATTTTGAAGGATTTTCAACAATGAGGGAATTCATGTTGACTATTTGCCAAAAAGGTTAATAATGGAACAAGACTGATATTATTTTTTGGAGGACAGATGATGAGACAAACGATATGGCTATTCCTCGGCCTTTCACTTTTTTTGCTGGGCAGTTTGCCTGTACAGGCAGAAGAGCAAAAGGTAAATGAAGAAATTATTTATAAAATCATGGTGGACCGTTATAACAATGGAGACAGCAATAATGACCAACAAGTGGATATCGACGACCCGGATACTTACCATGGAGGCGATCTGCAGGGGATCATCCAGCGGCTCGGGGAGTTGGAGCAAACCGGCGTGACCACAATCTCCCTGTCTCCAATCATGGCCAATGCAGAAAACGGATATCATGGATATTGGATAGAAGACTTTCAGCAGATAGAAGAACAGTATGGTACGATGGAGGATTTACATCAGCTTATTGATGAAGCACATCAGCATGACATAAAGGTGGTCCTTGAATTTGTGACCAATTATGCCGCAGAGGATCACCCGCTTTCTGTAGAGTCGGCAGCATCTGCACTTGCCGGGGAAGATGTGGACCCAACTTGGGCCGAACAGGCTGCCGTACTGGATCAGGAAGATGAACGCGTACGAAACATGCTTCGGGAAGCAGCTGACTTTTGGATGGAAGAAACGGATATCGACGGTTTCTATCTTCATGCTGCCGATCAGGCTTCCATGGACTTCCTGGCTGATTTCACCCAGTATATAAAAGGAAAAGATGAAGAATTTTACTTGTTCGGCAATATACTCGCACAAGAAGACAGCAAGGATATCCTTATGGAAAATACGGAAGTGGACGCTGTCGATAATCTTCATATGCAAGAGGTGTTGCGTGAAACGTTTGCAGAGGTGGATCAACCAATAACGGAGGTTTATGAAGTGTGGGAGGAGAACGGAAGGGAATCCGATATCGTGTTCATGGACACTTTCTATACCGACAGGTTTACTCAGATCTTTGCTGAAAATGGCCGTAACAACTTAACAGCATGGACATTGGCTCTAACCTATCTGTATACTTCACCTGGTGTACCGGCTATTCTTCAGGGGACAGAGCTTCCGATGTATGGGGAGGGAGCTGAAGGCTCGCAGCGACTGGTGCCCCATAATAGTGGAGAACCAGAGGTGAAGGAATTTCATGATCGTATTTCCTCGTTACGGGAAGAATTCGATGTACTGGTCCATGGCGATTTTGAACTGGCCGGCTCCAGTGGTGCAATGAGTGTGTTCAAACGCACCTTTGAAGGTGAAACAATGTATATCGCTATCAACAATGGAAGTGAATCAGGGGTTGTTCCCCTCAGTGAAGTTGGTTCCGGCAAGCAGCTGAGGGGATATCTCGCAGACAATATTGTGAGGGAAGATGAAAACGGCAACCATAAAATTGGTATACCGAGAGAATCGGTAGAGGTATATGCCATCGAGCCAGATGCCGGTCTCAACTGGAGTCTGATCGGCTTTGCTGGTGGGGTTATTCTATTGTTTACCGGTGGCGTGGTTTACTTGAGTCTGAAACAAAGGAAAAGAAAAGCATAGATAAAAAAGTGCGCAGGGCGGTTTCGTTTGATACTGTCCTGCGCACTTTTTGCCTTTTAGCCGTTGACAATGGTTCCGCCATTCACATGAAGCATTTGGCCGGATACATAGCTGGAATCATTGCTGGCGAGATAAACATAAGCCGGAGCAAGTTCGCTTGGCTGGCCGGGACGCTTCATTGGTGTATTTCCACCGAACGCATCCACTTTCTCTTTACTGAAAGAAGCTGGAATGAGTGGTGTCCAGATTGGTCCTGGTGCTACGCCATTCACGCGGATGCCTTGCTCGGCCAACTCTTCGGAAAGAGATCTGGTAAAGGAAGTGATGGCACCTTTGGTGGCGGAGTAGTCGATCAAATCTTTGCTTCCTTTATAAGCAGTAATGGAAGAGGTGTTGATGATCGAACTTCCTTCTTTCAAGTTAGGGAGCACAGCTTTAATCATATGGAACATGCTGAAAATATTGGTTCGGAAAGTACGTTCCATCTGCTCACTCGAAATATCCATAAAGCTTCCCTGCGGATGCTGTTCGCCCGCATTATTGACCAGGATATCTATTCTACCTAATTTATCCAGCACTTCGGTGGCAGCTGCTTCACAGAAGGATTGGTTGCCGACATCTCCATCGATCAGCAGACATTTCCTGCCTTCTTTCTCTACCAGATTCTTTGTTTCTTCTGCGTCTCCGTGTTCGTCCAGATAGACGATTGCCACGTCTGCTCCTTCTTTTGCGTAATGGACACTCACTGCCCGGCCGATACCACTATCGCCGCCTGTAATGATAGCGACCTTTCCCTCCAGTTTTCCGCTGCCTTGGTAATCATCACGGATGTACACTGGTTCTGGATGCATATCATTCTCAAAGCCAGGCTGGCGCTCCTGTTGCTGGGCTGGTGGTGTCTGTTGACCGTTGTTGTATTCCATTTCTGACATGATATATCCTCCTTACATTATCCTTTCTCTCAATGTACCCGAATGGAGGAATTTCAATCCTAACGGCATAGTCCGGAATAGGAAGAGAACCTCAGGGAATATGTTACAATCACAAAAAAAACCCCCGGTTCAGGGGCTGGTTGAGACACGTTCATGGGCGGATACTGCGCCTTCTGCGTTAAGGCGCGAATAGATTCTGCGATACTTGCTGATATCTATTTCTCCAGAGATATATTTCTGCTGGTAGTAATCCAATAAATCATCAAATGTTTCCGGTGCGTGGTTTTTTTCAAGTTCATAAGCGTCGAGCAGTTCAGTAATTCGCATCCGTGTTCCCCTCTCCCATAACATAATTTCTACATTATATGAGGGGGGTGTCCATTTGATGCAATGCTTGGACAAAATGGCCTCAGAGTTTTAAGAACCCGTCTCCAGGAATCTCCCTTGTGAGTGAGCAGAGTCTTGTAGTATTGGTGATGCAACTCCTTAGAGTCAATACGGTGTTTGAAAAATCCCGTCGGAAGGTAATAGATACATGATACTGGATGCTGTCAGTAACCAAAGGATTGCTGGCATGCAAGTCGGGCCGATCTTATCAAGAGGGCCTTCAGCCTAAGGCGGGATAACTGGTTTCCTATAGTAAAATCCGGACCCTGGAGACTCTGGGATCCGGATTTGGCAGTTACTGATTCGTATCGTTCAAGAAGAAGAGGGCGATCGTTCCCGGTCCGGCATGTGCTCCAACGGTGGAACCTACCATCTCGATCACGATATCTTTGACATCGAACTTGGCTCTGATCATGCCGGCCAATTCTTCTGCTCGTTTGAGGTCATCACCATGGCTGATGCCGATCGTCTGATCCTTCAGGTCGCTACCCCGCTCTTCCATTATTTCCAGCATGCGGCTGAACAGTCGCTTGGACCCGCGCACCTTCTCGAGGGGAACGAGTTTTCCGTCATCTACATGAAGAATCGGCTTGATTTTCAGCAGGGAACCGAAGAACACCTGCGACTTGCTGACACGCCCGCCACGGTAAAGATATTCTAAATCGTCAACAGTAAAGATGCTTTCCATATGTTGCGCATGATGGGTACCAGCTTCGATAACCTCCGTCACGGATGCACCTTCTTTCGCCAGTTTGGCTGCATGGAGACATACCAGTCCGTACCCAATGGAAACGCACTTCGTATCAACGATATGGATGGGTGCTTCGGGAAATTCATCTTTCACTTCCTGTTCCATCAATTTGGCGGTCTGGTAGGTGCCGGATAATTCAGATGACAAAGCGAAGTATACTAATGCTTGATTATTCTCTGCATAAGATGTGAAAATGGATTTGAACGTTTGTGGAGAGACTTGGGAAGTTTTTGGACTTTTACCTTCCCGCATGGCGTTGTAGACTTCTACTGGTTCAATTTCCAACCCGTCCTTGTATTCTTTTTCGTCTAGATGGACGGTTAAAGGTACCATTTCCATGTCATATTCGCTATAATGTACTTTTGATAAATCACTTGCAGAGTCGGCAAGAATTTTAACAGTCATTCTTTCACCTTCATTTCTCAAATAGGATGATACTTTCCTTTAGTTTATAGGGATTGTACATGTTAGTCAAAATATAATCCAAGCAGAACAGACGTCAAGGAGGCTGCCATGTTTTTAGTTGAAGCAAAGCGTATATTTATTGTAATCATCGGCGCAATATTAAATGCCATTTCATTGAACTTTTTCCTGATCGGGGCCAACGTATATGCCAGCGGCTTTACCGGGGCAGCACAGCTAGGTGCAAGTGTTTTCCAGGATTTCCTCGGTTTCGGCATCAGTACTGGTATCCTGTTGTTCATCTTGAACATACCTGTAGGAGTGCTCGGTTGGTTTAAAGTAGGCAAGGGATTCACTATCTATAGCGTGATATCCGTATTTGTCACCACCTTAGCACTGGAAGTATTGCCAGTGATCAGTTTCTCTGAAGACTATATCCTGAATGCCGTGTTCGGCGGGGTCATTGGTGGTACAGGTGTCGGGCTGACGTTGCGGCACGGTGCTTCCACTGGCGGAATGGATATCATCGCCATGGTACTCTCCCGTATGAAAGACCGGCCGATCGGTTTTTATTTCCTCAGTCTGAATGCTGTCATCATACTGTTTGCCGGGATCTTATATGAACCGGAGAACGCGTTATATACATTACTGACATTGTATGTAACGACAAGGGTGATTGATGCGTTCCACACCCGTCACGAAAAATTGACGGCTATGATCATCACACACAAAGCAGTGGAAATGCAGCATGAAATCCATAAGGCCATGGTGCGGGGAATCACCATCTTGCCGGCAAAAGGGGCCTACACCAACGCCGATCAAAACATGCTCTACCTGGTCATCACGCGCTATGAGCTCTATGATCTCGAGCGCATCATTAATGAAGTCGATCCAAAGGCATTCACCAATATTGTACAGACAACCCAAGTGTTCGGCGTATTCCGGAAAGATTAACGATGCTAATGTATAATGTGGACGTTTAAGAAAAGGAGATAGAACAATGAAGCACATTCTGATCCTTTTTGCAGCTGTGGCCTTTTTAGTGGGATGCAGCGGCGGGGACGAAACAGAAGGTACGGAAAATCAAGCAGCAGAACAGGAGAGTAGTCCTGCGGTAAGTTTACGAAACATTGATGTCCTCACAACTGGTGGGGAAATCCAGCTGACGGCAGAAGCAAAGACCACAGAAGACGAAATCTATTACAAGATGGAGCAGGGGGAAACACTCCTGGTGGAAGAGACGGGTTTTTCTCCGGAAGAATCAGAACAGGAGTGGGGAGAATTTCAATTGAACATCGAAATGCCAGAAGAACTTGATCCCTCTGATGAAGCTGAAGCGCCCATCATTACCATTTTTGCTAAAGATCAGCAAGGAGAACTGGTCAATCCCAACTATATCCCAGTTGACATGAATATGGATGAATAGAAAAAATCCAGCCTTTTACAAGGCTGGATTTTTTCACTATGTATCAGTAGCCATAGTTCTCGATGACTTCGATCACTTTAGGGGAAAGCTGTTCCCACTCAGCATCGAATTGTTTATTGACTGTAATGAAATTTTGGTAGCCGAATACGTTGTCTACGCCATTCAGCTGCATCAGTTCATTTAAAATTTCGTATTCGCTCGTATCCCCAGGCATAACGGATACACTGCTGTCACCTTGGAAAATCAGCTTGTCCGTCGTAAATTTCAGGGCATTGGGGTTTGGTGTTTCTTCTGCACGGATTCCCATTATTCATCCCTCCTCATCATACTTAATTCTATATTAGCAGAAATCACGCGAAAGAGAAAAGATTTGATAAGTAAGCCCCCGCTATCACGTAACGGAGGCTTACTTCCGCATATGGCAAACCCGTTTCATCACCAGAATGAAGTGGCATTCGCCTGCGTGGTATTCCCGTTCTACCTGTGTTACTGCAATTTATTATGCTGTTTCAGCTGCTGTTCGAGCTGTTGCAATTCTTGCTTTTCCTGTGGGGTAGCTTCATTATATGCGGCTTGGATGGCGTTTTGTGCAGCTTGCTGCTCTGCCTGGCTCGGGTTGCCGTTGTTATTTCCTTGCATCATGTTCATTACGGCATTTCGTGCTTGTTGAAACATGTTGTTGTTATTGTTTTGCACCGAAAACCCCTCCTCAAGTGTGTTTACTGCTTAGCCGCGTTCCCTTATGGTGTCAGAGAGACGGGAACGATATGGAAACTTTTCCGCATGCTTCTTGACGGATTCAGCACCTTGGTGGCTGAATCGTTTAGATTTGCTGCGTTTTCCCACCGGAAACTCCTCCTTGGAGATACAGCGTATTGTGAACGGAAATGAGAAAAGTGAACGCTTTTCAACGTCCACTCCTAGTATGGTTCGTACTCGAACCCATTAGTCTTGGTAAAAATCGGGATTAAAAGGACTTTTTCTTAAGATTTAAATACTCTTCCAGGAACAGGCCGATTCCATCTTCTTCATTGGTTTTGGTTATGTGTTTGGACACGGTTTTAAGCTCGGGTATGGCATTGCCCATCGCCACGCCAACTCCTGCATAATCGATCATTTCCAGGTCGTTGTCTTCATCGCCGAATGCAATGATGCGATTCTGTGGGATATTGAAATAATGGGCGATTTTCTGCAGTCCGACTGCTTTGTTGATGCCTTTTTTTACAATTTCGATTATATTCCATGGAGCACCCCATTTACGGTGTTCAATCAATTCGGCATGGTAGTCATCCAGGTGGTTCCTGAGTGTATAGATGTGGTCTTCCTTCGGATGGATCAGTACGGAAGTTGGATCAGTATCCAGCTGATTTTTCACTTTGCCGATCCGAAAAGGGGTGTCTTGGCCGCCTTCTTGGAAAATATCGATAATCTGCTCATCATATTCATCAAGGTAGACATCATCCCGAACTTCGGCAAGGATATTCTTTACATCGAGATCATAACAGACATCAATGATTTTTTTAGCCGTCGTCAATGGCATCGGATTATGCAGGGCCTCCCACTTATTGTCATTTGGATGGTGCACCAGGGCTCCATTAAAATTGACCATTGGGGTGTTCAACCCCAGGTTATGATAATAATCAATGCTGGCACGGTGAGGTCTCCCGGTGGCAATGACAACAACATGGCCTTCCAACATGGCTTGAAGAACCATTTCCCTTGTATGCCAGCTGATTTCTTTTTTATCAGTTAAAAGCGTTCCATCTAAATCCAAAGCAATCAAATGTTTTTTATTTTCCATATTTTCACCTCGTATTTAATAAGTGTATAGGCGGTGGGTAAAGTTGTAAAGTAATACTCAGCTGCAAAATTTGCAAAAGTCTATTCCCCCCTATTAGAATGAAGAAATAATGAAAAAAATAGAAAAAGGGGACGGACGAATGATCGCTATACATGAAGAGACGATAAAAGGGATTCCCTGCTTGGTTGTGGTGGATGCTGTTCGGAAAGACGATGCTTTGCCGACAGTAACCTATTTCCACGGCTTTACAAGTGCAAAAGAGCACAACCTGCCACTTGCTTATCTGCTGGCTGGAAAAGGATTCCGGGTAGTACTTCCTGACAGTAAGTTTCACGGTGAAAGAGAGGGGGGAGAATCCGACATGAAAAAGCAGGTCTCCTTCTGGGATATCGTCATCCAAAACGTCAAGGAACTGAAAGATATCAAGGATCATCTGGAAACATCCGGCCTGTTGGAAGACGGTCGCATAGGTGTTGCCGGAACAAGCATGGGCGGGATCACTACATCGGCAGCACTCGCCCAGTATCCTTGGATCCGTACTGCCGCCGTGTTAATGGGTTCCCCCAAGATTACCGTGTACGCGAAAACATTGGTGGAAAGTTTCAAAAAGGTAGGGGACCTTCCTATCACGGAAGATATGATCGGCAGTCTGTATAAACAGTTGGAAGACTATGACTTGTCGGAGAATCCGGAAAAGCTTAGCCAACGGCCGTTGTTGTTCTGGCATGGAGAAAGTGATGCCGTGGTGCCGTTCGATCATTCCTTTACATTTTATGAACAAGTAGAAGGGGAATATACGGACAAGGACAAGATCCAGTTCATAAAAGAGGAGAACAGAGGACATAAAGTTAGCCGGCAAGCTGTGTTGGAGACTGCCAAGTGGTTTGAAAAACATCTGTAGAATGGATGCAATGTGTGATTTAAATCATTTATTAAACAGTCGAAATATGTTTAAATAGAAGTACAGATGATACGAGGAGGTAAATCCATGGAAGAGGCAATGAAGGAAAATCTGATGGGCGCATTGGAGAATGTTATTGACCCGGAATTGGGAATCGATATTGTCAATCTTGGCTTGATATATGATGTCGACTTGAATGAAGAGGGTCTTTGTACAGTGACGATGACCTTGACGGCAATGGGCTGTCCGCTGTCTGCCCATATCGAACGTGATGTGAAGATGGCGCTGGATGACATTCCGGAAGTAAAAGAAGTCGAAGTGAACATTGTATGGAATCCGCCTTGGGACAAACATATGATGTCCCGCTACGCCAAGATTGCTCTTGGTATTCCGGATTAATAAAAAAAGAAAAAGCTGGTCCGCTTCTTGAGCGGGTCAGCTTTTTTTAATCCGTCTGCTCTTCTGGGAGCAATTCGGAAGCGTTCAGATAACCATTTCCCTGTACATTGGGAGGTTGTCCTATATCTTCAGACGCCTCTAACAACAGCGTCTTTATATCGTCTGGTGACCGTTCTCTGTCCTGTTCCAGCAATTGGGCGGCGACCCCAGCACAAATCGGTGTAGCCATTGAGGTACCTGACAAGGAAATATAGTCTGAACCCACACGAGCCCCTTTATTGGTTTTATCAATGAAAGAACCTGGTGATCTTAGGGAGACAATATTGACTCCTGGTGCTAGCAAATCCGGTTTAACTTCTTCATCTATGGTCGGTCCGCGACTTGAAAAGTCTGGTACTGTCACATCCGATCGTTGAGCCGTATCATTGTCATCAACCGCGCCGACCGTAATGATCATCGGGCTGATACCCGGGCTTGCAATCGACTGTGGGTCTGGCCCTGAGTTGCCGGCTGCGGCAAATACTGCAATACCACTCTGCCATGCACGATTCACCGCCTGTACGGCAGGATCATCCTCCGCCGATTCTACCGCTTCCGAACCGAGGGAAAGGGATAGAACGCGAATGTTATATGCGGATTGGTTATCAATACACCACTGGATACCTTCGATAACCGTTGAAAGTGAACCAGCTCCCATTTTGTCGAGTACCTTTACACCGACCAAGTTAGCTTCTGGAGCCGGTCCCTGATATTGTCCGGCAGACTGAGCGCCATTACTGGCCGCATCTCCTGCACAATGAGTACCATGCCCATTATCATCATACGTTTCGCTTCTGCCATTGACTAGGTCGGAGAAACCGAGGATGCGGTCTTCCAGGTCTGGATGTGGATGGATGCCAGTGTCTACAACGGCAATGGTTACATCTTTCCCGGTCCATCCAGCTTGCTGAAGTTGGTCTGCATGAATGGAAGGGACAGCGGTATCCAACAGAGCTGTCATCTTTCGGTCATAGTGGATTTTTTTGATATGGCTGCAGTTTGTAAGAAGATATTCAATATTCTCTACAGAGGTTTTAGCGGAACAGCTGGAGATTAGCGGAAGCTCACGAAGCTGGCTGCATTTACCTTGGATTTCACTCATCCCAGCCGTAAAAGAATTTGATTCAAACTCGATAAGGATCGGCATTTTTTTCACTTTTTTCCTGAATATTTCAATGGGACGATGCAAAAAACAGGGGATAGAGCGGAATGGACGGTAAAAACCGATCAATTCTTGCCGGACGGTCTTATCGACTTTATTACCATTTTTCCGCAGCAGTTGAATCATGGAGAAGTTCAGCAAAAAATCACCTCCTCTCTCAGAAAAGTACGTGCACTAGCATCGTACGTATCTGGATGAAAGGAGGAATGGGGAAGGTTTCCTATAGATGGAGGAAATAGGCAGAAAAAGGGTTATTCTCCCACGTTTTCTCCCATTTGCTGCAATTTGCGGATGGATTCATCGAGCATTCTGCCATAGAGATCAAGAATCGATTCGCCATAGTTATCTCCTGGCACTGCCCATTTTCCGTTCAGCTTTACCCAAGAGGGAGCTGAACCTCGATCTACCAAATCAAATCGGGGATCCGTCAATGGAAACCTGTCAGGAAGAGGTTCATTGGAAGCATACGCATAAAGGTGTTGAATGTGGGCAAGGACACCCTCTCTTGGAGAATCAAAGCTTGCGCCGGGATTATTGTTTCCTGTCGCCCCGATTCCAGCGAAGTTGTTCTGTTCGGGCTGTACGGTACCCGTAAACTGGAAGAAGTCTGTCTCATGCATCGCCTGAGCGAAGGCGATGTCTCCCCTGATTCCATAATATTCACCGATTTCAAGGTAATGGCCCCCCAGTTCTGGAGCAGCCGGATTGATTTCTAATGCATATTGGTCCATCAATTCTGGGGATAGATAGGTTGCCCCGAAAATCGAATACCCTTCTGGTTCTTCTTCTGTACCAGTGCCCATGGAGTATAGGAATGCATCTTCCACACCAGCATTTTTAACTTGTTCCAGTCTGATTTCGGCATTTCTCCTGGAAGAAAAAGCACCTGCCTGTACGCGGTACCATTGGGCGCCAGAAGTTGTAAATGGAACAATGAATGACTCGATTCCCTGCAACTGAAGATCAGCTGTACGCTGTTCGGCATTTTCCCTTGATTGAAAGGAGCCGGCGATCACCTTATAAAGAGTGCTGGTATCTTGCTTTTTTTGCAGGTCAAAAGCTCTTGCAAGCCCATTGACATGTGCCTGTGCAATACGTTGCCGCCATGCTGGGTCACTGATCAATCTGGCATCTTGCTCATTGTCGAGGAAGCCGTTCTCTGTGAGAAGAGCGGACATCGAGCTTTCCCGTAACACGTGGAAGTTTGCCTTTTTCCTGCCACGGTCCTTTAACTGATTCACTTCTGTGATTTCTTCATGCATGATATCCCGGTACCGGGCAGTAGAAGAGGATTCTGATAAACCGCTATAAATGTAATCCTCATACCCCTTCGCTGATCCGTTGAAAGCATTACAATGAATACTCAAATAGTAATCAGCCCCCCAGGCGTTCGCCTCTGTGGTACGCTGATCCAGGCTTTTGCTGACGTCCGTGGTACGGCTCATACGAACTTCCACCTCTTCATAATTGTCCGTGAGAATGCTCCGAATTTGCCGGGCGATATCCAAGACAATGTCTTTTTCCAACATCCCATTGCCCTGTGCACCCGGATCAGTCCCTCCATGGCCGGGGTCGAGATATAGTTTCATAGAAATCCTTCCTTTCCGAAAATAATGGAATCCAGTTATATACTATGGTAATAAAGTACTAGAAAATTGGGCGGCATCTAATTTTCTTTGTGAAAAAGGGGTTTCTTAGTTTTACAGGGTGAATGACAGGCGGAAATTTCTTTGATTCTCAGCTCATACCCTCGATATGCATGCCTACTTGTCGTAGAATTCCGCTTCTCCTGCCGAAAGTAATCTGCACCTGTCGACATTCCACCAGATGATGGAGGTTATCCCACAGCCACACGATATGCCAGGCAATTACCTCTCCGCAAATTCCATAGGCAAAAAATACCACGAAAAACTGAATGTGTGATAATTATCACATCAATTACTATCTATTAAATTTATTATGAATAAATAAACTAATTCATCATTCGACAAAAACTGCGTAAATACGCATAGGAGGAAGTTAGATGTCAGGACCTGGCTTAAAGCATGTGGACAGCCACTCCGCCATTCACGAGGCAGCCCTTACAGAGGCCATGGAATTAAACGAACTTCTTGAGCGGTTGCTGTTAGATGACCGGAAGGAGCAAGCATTGGAAGTAGCATATGTTGGGGTTGAACACTGGGAAACACGGACATTGAGACATGCCAAGGAAGAGGAAGAGGGACTTTACCGGGAACTACTTGAAGAATATCCGGAAATGAAGGACCAGATTACAGCCTTGACCAGGGACCATGAACTTTTGGGACTCCTCATTGAGGAGATCAAAGAATTGCTTGATACAGAAGGAGCGAGTGCTGAGGTGCTGACTCGTTTTCAATCCTTGGTACATGTTGATTTGCTGCACAATCAGGCAGAGGAACGCATTTTGCCGGAGCGCTAGTAAACCATATGGTCTTCTGTCGACATAGGAGGTACAGACAATGGAAGAAATAACAGAAAAGAAAGCAAAGTTTCTTCGGGTCCTTTCTCCGAAGCTCTATCGATTTCTCACAAGTCAGCTGGAAGAACAGTTCCACATCCACTCGTATGATATACAGCTGGAAGGCATACAGGAGGAAAATGGCATACTTGTCATCCTGCAGTATGGAGAAGGTTTTACCCATGTAGAGGAAGAGGTGTTCTCCATGGACGAGATTGAGCAGGAAGGGGAAGACTTGCAGGATTTTGTGCAAAGGACAGGGGAAGCCTGCCGGGAAGTCATGATTGCCGACTACTATAAAATGGTGAAACCTTAACATATAGAAGAAGGAGGATGCTGCTTGTTTTTCTTTGAAGAGGATGCAGGATTTGTAGAAGACCGGGAAGATTTGATTTCCATTTTGAAAATGCGTTTTGGGAAGGTTCCTCCCAAAGTTGTCGAATCCATTTATGAGATGAATGATTTGGATACTCTGGAGCGGCTGATCCTGGTGGCAGCAAATGCCCCAAGCCTCAAGGTTTTTCTGGAGGAATTGGAAGAGGGGGAAGGAAGCTTCCGTATTACCGGAGAGCGGTTCAACCCGCTTGCCAGCATGCTTGAAGAGGAGGATATGAATGGAGCGAAAAACTAATAAATTGTTCCAGTCATTAAGATATCTCCGTGAAGGAAAACGGATTAATGATGGGTGGACGGAAGAGAGCCCGCGGCCCAGAGACTCCGAGGATATCTACCGTAGAAGATGGCAGTATGACAAAGCCGTCCGTTCTACCCATGGGGTGAACTGTACGGGTTCCTGCAGTTGGAAAATCTATGTCAAGGATGGCATCATCACCTCGGAGACACAGCAGACGGATTACCCTACCACCGGCGATGACTTTCCAGAGTATGAGCCGCGTGGATGTCCAAGGGGAGCAAGCTTTTCATGGTACACATATAGCCCGATCCGTGTGAAATATCCCTATATCCGCGGGGACCTTTATGAATTGTGGAAAGCCGAGAAAGCGGAAGGCTATGGCCCTGTAGCTGCCTGGGAAAACATTGTCAACCATCCGGAAAAACGGGAGAAATATGTGAAAGCGCGAGGAAAAGGCGGCTTTGTCCGGGCGGATTGGAGGGAAATGTGCGAAATCATTGCAGCATCGACCATCCATACCATCAAGCAGTACGGGCCTGACCGTGTAACAGGGTTCAGCCCGATACCAGCCATGTCCATGGCCAGTTACTCAGCGGGAACCCGCTTCCTGTCGTTGATTGGCGGTACCATCCTCAGCTTCTATGACTGGTATGCCGATCTTCCGCCCGCTTCGCCTCAAGTGTGGGGGGAACAAACAGATGTGCCGGAAAGTGCCGACTGGTATAACTCCAAATACTTCATCATTTGGGGAACGAACCTGCCACAAACACGGACACCTGATGCACATTTCATGGTGGAATCCCGCTACAACGGCACAAAGGTTGTTGGCGTGAGTCCGGACTATGCGGAGTACGATAAATTTGCCGACCTATGGCTTCCTGCTAAGGCCGGAACCGACGGGGCAATGGCAATGGCAATGACGCATGTCATCCTGAAAGAATTTTACGTAAACAAACAGACTCCGTACTTTATCGATTATGTAAAGAAATTCACGGACCTTCCGTACTTGGTACTTTTAGATGAGGATGAAAAAGGAATCCGTTCCGACCGCTTCCTGCGTACGGCAGATCTTGGCAGCGAAGAAGAGCTTGGGGAATGGAAAACACTGGTTTGGGATGCCTCCACGAAACAGCCTGAAGCACCGAATGGCAGTCAAGGACACCGGTGGGACGGCAGCAGCAATTGGAACTTGGAATTGGAAAAAGAAGATGGATCCTTCATTGATCCCCAGCTGAGCTTCATCAATGAATCCGATGAAACAGCTATGGTCCGCTTCCCTAATTTTTCGGGAGAAAGCGGAGGATCGGTCGAACGCGGTGTACCGGTGAAACATATTACAGATAAAGACGGCAACGTGCGAAAAGCTGTCACCGTCTATGATTTGATGATGGCCCACACGGGGGTGAACAGAGGCCTGCCGGGTGATTATCCAAAAGATTATAACGATCCGAAGGCATACACACCTGCATGGCAGGAGGGGATCACCAGTGTGAACCGCAACCATGTAATCAAAGTGGCCAAGGAGTTCGCCGACACGGCTGCACGCACCAATGGAAAATCAATGATTGCGATGGGCGGTGGAACGAACCATTGGTATCACAGTGACCAAATCTATCGTTCCATTCTCAATCTAGTACTGCTTACCGGTTCCCAAGGTGTGAATGGCGGGGGCTGGGCCCACTATGTCGGACAGGAAAAAGTACGACCGCTTGAGGGGTGGCAGCAAATTGCCTTTGCAGGCGACTGGCAAAAGCCTCCGCGTCATCAGAATGGTACGTCTTTTTTCTACTTTGCCACCGACCAATTCCGTTACGAAACTAATATTGATAACGGAGACGCCGAGTGGGGCGGCAAATATAATAATATGCATCCTGCTGATTTGAATGCAATGGCTGTACGGATGGGATGGCTGCCATCTTTTCCGCAATTCACCCAGAATTCCATTGACCTGGTAAAGGAAAGCAAGGAACGCGGGGCAGAGACGAATGAAGATGTGGTCCAGGATGTCGTCCGTCAAATCAAGGATGGAAAGATAGATTGGTCCATTGAAAACCCGGATGATCCGAGAAACTTTCCTAAGGTGTTTTTCAACTGGCGTTCCAACCTGCTGGGTGACAGTGGGAAAGGACATGAATATTTCGCCAGGCATCTGATCGGTGGGGAAGACCAGGTGCTGACCGATACGGAAAATTCCTGGCAGCCGGAGACGATCAATGTTCCGGAAGAAGCTCCAAAAGGTAAAACGGATTTATTCGTCAGTGTCGATTTCCGGATGACCAGTTCCGGGCTGTTCTCCGACATTGTGCTTCCAGCTGCGACCTGGTATGAAAAATATGATCTCAGCAGCACAGACTTGCACCCATTCGTCCATCCGTTCAACCCGGCCATTTCTCCACCATGGCAGGCGAAAAGCGACTGGAATACTTTTCGTGAAATAGCGAAAGTATTCTCCGAGCTGGCCGAAGAACATCTGCCGGCAACGGAGGAATTGATGATGACACCGCTGGCACATGATACCCCGGGAGAAATCTCCCAGGCTCTTGGCAAGGTCAAGGATTGGCGCAAAGGAGAGACTGAGCCGGTACCAGGCAAGACCATGCCGAATCTGCAGGTCGTTCAGCGGGATTACCCGAGGGTTTATGAAAAAATGACAACAATCGGACCGGAAATCAAGAAAGGCTACGGTTCCAAAGGCGTTACAATTCCAGGTGAAGAAGTATATGAAGAGCTTGGAAAGCGGGTTGGTATTTCAAGGCGTGAAGGAATAGGCAAAGGGCTGCCAGATCTTTATACGGACAGGCAAGCGATCGAAGCCATCCTGTTGATGTCGGGTGCCACCAATGGCAAGCGGGCGACTGCTGGATGGAAGTCACTCGAGAAGAAGACTGGCCAGGACCTATCCGATATTGCTGAAGGTAGGGAAGAGGAGGAATTCAACCTCAACGATCTGACCGTTCAGCCAAGGCACGCTATCTCCACACCAGTATGGAGCGGACTGGAGAAAGACAACCGGAGGTATTCGCCATTTACTGTCAATACAGAATACAACATTCCTTGGCGGACATTGACAGGCAGACAGAGCTTTTATCTGGACCATGAGATGATTTTAGATTTCGGGGAAGGCCTGCCACTGTACATTCCGCCGCTAGCACATCGACCGTTCCTGGAAAATGAAAAAGGGGTGGAGGAGAACGGAGAATCGATTACCGTCCGTTACTTGACCCCCCATCAGAAGTGGGGCATCCATACCATGTTTACCGATACGACACAGATGTCGACCCTGTTCCGCGGTTGGCAGACGGTATGGATGAATGAAAATGATGGGCATGCAATTGGACTGAAAGATAATGACTGGATTGAAGTGTACAACCGGAATGGTGCTATTTCTGCAAGGGTGGTCTTGACCTACCGTATCCCACAGGGAATGGCTTATATGTATCATGCGCAGGATCGTACGCTAGGTGTACCGGGCACCTCCATCAATAAAAAGCGGGGCGGAACCCATAACAGTGTGACCCGGATCTCTTTGAAACCGACGCATATGATCGGCGGCTATTCACAGCTGAGCTATGGATTCAACTACTATGGACCGACCGGCCATCAGCGTGACACGATGGCAGTCATCAGAAAACTGAAGGAGGTAGATTGGCTTGAGGATTAAGGCACAGGTAGCGATGGTGATGCACTTGGATAAGTGCATCGGCTGTCATACATGTTCCGTCACGTGCAAAAATACGTGGACAAATCGTCCGGGAACAGAATACATGTGGTTCAACAATGTGGAAACCCGTCCAGGTCCCGGTTATCCGAAAAGCTGGGAGGATACCGATCGTTACAAGGGCGGCTGGGAAATGAAAAACGGGAAGCTGCGGCTCAAAGCCGGCGGTCCCGTTTCCAAACTCGCCAAGATTTTCTATAATCCAAACATGGCCACAATGGAAGACTACTATGAACCATGGACATATGATTATGATAACCTTCTTCATAGCCCGAAAAGGGAAAATCTCCCTGTCGGCAGGCCGAAATCCCAAATAACCGGTAAATATATGGACAAACCGGAATGGGGCTCCAACTGGGATGATGACCTGGCGGGCGGCAGTGAGGTCGTTCCGCTGGACCCGAACGTACAGGAACTTCAAGAACACATTTCCATGGAATATGAGAAGACTTTCATGATGTATCTTCCGAGGATTTGTGAGCATTGCTTGAATCCATCCTGTGTCGCATCCTGTCCATCCGGTGCGCTATATAAACGTGATGAAGACGGGATTGTTCTGGTTGATCAGGATGCCTGCCGTGGTTGGCGTTTTTGTATGAGCGGCTGCCCGTATCACAAAGTTTATTATAATTGGAACACTCATAAAGCAGAGAAATGCAATTTCTGTTATCCGAGAACAGAAGCAGGGCTTCCTACTATCTGTTCAGAAACCTGTGTCGGAAGGATCCGTTATATTGGGGTAGTGCTCTATGACGCGGACAAGGTAAAAGAAGCGGCATCTGTAGAAGACCCGCAGGATCTCTATGAAGCTCAGCTTGGCTGTTTTCTTGATCCTTTTGATCCGGATATACAGGAAAAGGCAAGAGAAGCAGGGATCAATGACGCTTGGATTGAAGCTGCACAGGAATCTCCTGTCTACAAAATGGCAATTAAATGGAAGATCGCTCTTCCGCTCCACCCTGAATACCGCACCATGCCTATGGTATGGTATGTACCACCGCTCAGTCCGATCATGAACCATATCACCAATGAAGATGAACTGAGTACAGACGGGTATATTCCTGCCGTCGATCAAATGAGGATACCGATGGAGTATTTGGCATCATTGCTCTCGGCAGGTGATAAGGAAGTAATCCGTAAAGTTCTGTTGAAACTGACAGCAATGCGTGTGCTCATGCGTGGACAGACGGTCGGTGATGTGGATGAATTCAGACAGAGTGAACTCGTGCAAGAGGCGGGAACCACACCAGAAGAACTTCAAGATATGGCCAGACTGCTGGGGATTGCGAAATATAATGAGCGTTTTGTCATTCCGACTGGAAGAAGAGAAATGGATGATGACAATTATTATGAACAAGGTGCCTGCAGCTTGGAAGACTTGGCTCCGCCAGAAGGTGTCATGGCTACCTTCGGGAGGGATTAAACAATGGACCAAGATCAGCGTGCTGTTCTTCTGATTGCATCGCGTCTCCTCGGTTATCCTGAGGAGACGGATGTTCAGGAAGAAGAGGAAATGGATGCTTTTGTCGAGGAGAAAATATCATCTCTAAGATTGAGACAGGACCTTAAAGCCGCATATGCACCTATTTTGAGGCTCCCTGTACATGTGCGCCGGGAGTTGTATGTGTCGAGCTTCGATTTGAAATCGAAGCTGGGGCTTTACCTGACGGCACACGAACTAGGAGACAGTCCAAAACGTGGAGCTGCCCTCATCCGTCTGCAGAATATCCTGGCCGATGCAGGCTATGCCGGGGTGGAAGGAGAGCTGGCAGATTATATACCGCTATTGTTCGAGTTTCTTGCAATCACAGAGGAAAACCCCGACCATCAGCGGCTTGTCAGAAGGCTTGCTGTTGCAATCAAGCGAATGTCTGACCATATCCATGATAGCCCGTTCGCCAAAATTCTGGAAGTATTGAGGGATTATGTTTTCCCGGAACCGACCAAAGCGGAAATAGAGAAGCTGGAATTCGAACGGGAAGAGGCGGATTTGGAAGAGCTGCCATACCCGATTATGTACCAGTGATTCTTATATTCACATCAATATCTGAAGGGGTGATTTGATGCCAGAAGTTTTCTGGTGGGTAGTCTATCCATATGTAACATTAATGATGATGCTCCTTGGATTGCTGTACCGATACGCATTCCGGCAGCTCAGTTGGGCGGCCCCTTCCACGGAATTCCTGGAAAAGAAATGGTTGAGTATTGGCTCCCCTCTTTTTCACTGGGGAATCATCTTCGCTTTTATCGGCCATGTCATGGGGATTATTATTCCCCTGGAATTCTATTATGCTGTCGGGATCAATGACCACCAGTATCATAGTCTCGCGCTTGCCGGTGGGGGAGTAGCAGCTATCATGGTCATGGCTGGGTTGATTATTCTCTTAATCAGGAAGATCATCTTCGACCCTGTTCGAATCCGAGCAAGTTTTGCAGATTTCTTTTCTCTTATAGCCCTTTTGCTGGTCGCGGGAACAGGTACGTGGGTGACTTTGGTATACAATACCGGGCCTATACCATATGATTATCGACAGGCAATAGGCCCATGGTTCCGCAGTCTGTTCGTTCTGCAGCCGAAATATGAATTGATGGCAGCGGCTCCCATGGTTTTCAAAATCCATGTTATTGCGGCTTTCGGCTTGTTTGCTTCCATACCGTTCACGAGCCTGGTCCACTTCTACAGTCTGCCTGTGAGTTATCCGACTAGAGCTCCGCAGCAATATCGGTCAAGGTCGAATTATAAGCGGAAAGGAAATGAAACACCTGGGGCATGATCAACTGGCACCGGAAGCCGGACGGCTTCCGGTGTTTTTCTTTTATAGCAATCCTGTCAGTATACCAGCTGCAAAGAGAAGACCGAATACCCAGTGATGCCGGCCTGCCCATTTCATCGCCATTTTTTCTTCAGCTTCTGTGCTGGACTCTCGAAAGGACCAGCGCAGCCGGATGGCGATGGGAATTGCCAACAGGACGAAGAGGGTGCCTGCAGGGACGGCTTCCACTATTACCAGAGCCAGAACCAGCAAATAGCAACTGAATAATAGAACCGTCAACAACCCTTCTGCCTGTCTCCTCCCCAGCCTCATTGCCAAAGTCCTCCGGTATCCCTTGTCTTTCTGGATATCCCGCAAGTTGTTGGTCAAGATCATCGTACTGATCAACATGGCATAGAGCAGAGCAATCATCATTATGGTCCAGTTGATTGCTTGGGTCTGAACACTGTAGCTGAGCAACGTAACCGTCATCCCCAAAAACAGGCCTGCTGTCACCTCTCCAAGCCCTAGAGCAGCCAAAGAATGCCGGCCGGCTGAATAGGCAATTCCTGCAGCGATTCCAATGGAGCCTACAACTGCTATCCACCAGCCGGCCTGAGAGGAAATCCAAAGACCTAGAATCATCGCAACCCCTATAAGCGAACTGGCTATATAGGGGACCTGATGATGAACGGGAAGCCGGCTAGATGCTTTCGCTTCTTCCAGCTGCCATTTTTCTTTATCCTGCCCATTCCTGAAATCAAAATAATCATTGAACATATTAGCCGATGTTTGTACTAGGATTGCCGCGACCAGCAACACGAACAGCAAGTCGTAACGCAGTCGTCCGTCAAGTGCAGCCAAACCTGTACCGGCTAGGATCGGACTGATGGTTCCGCTTAAAGTTATAGGTCTAGCCAGTTGCAGCCAGGTAAGTTTGCATGAATAAATACGTCCGTGCGAAAATGGGTCCGTTGATTGTTCTGCTTTTAAGACACGCATCATTCCACCACCCATATTAAATTAGATTTTCATCATCAGGATAATCAGCACGAGGAAACCCGCTATCTCGAATGATTCCAGTACAGCTATACGAAAAAGTTGCCGGAACAGTGGTTTCCCGTTTCCTTTTTCTGCCTCCTGCCAAAAATAATCATCGGTGAGCACCAGCATCGTCTCCCTGTAACCGATTCCTATCCCCCATAGCAGGGTAAAACCACCCACCAGTAATGCAGCCAGCCATATGTTTCCATATGCCGTATTCCAAAGAAAGTCCCAACTTTTCACAGGACCAAGGATAGCTCCGAGCAGTATGCCGGTGATACCGACGCCCATTCCTGCAGCCGTCAACAGGGGGTGCGACCACCTCATCAGACTGGTCAAGAATTGGCGCTGACTTTGATAAGACATCTTCATCACAGCAGGGAAGACTCCCCAGCCGATGAACAAAATGCCCCCGACCCAAATGATGCCTAGGAATATATGGAGGATAAGAACAATCTCACGCATTGGTGGCTCTCCTTCCTATTGGTCTACTGGCCGCTTTTTCATCTATAGAAAAGATGACTGGCTTCCATTTGCTCCTTCAGCTGTCATCTGGGGAGGAATTTGATGAGTCTTCTCAAGAACGAGACGGTAATTCCGGTCCACTGCCATTTTAAAACGAATAAGCAGAAAGCCGATGAGAAGGGCTTCTAGGATGGCTGATAAAATAGCCAACCATGTTGCTTCTGCTGCTGGAAGAATTGCCAGTAGAGCAATTTGAGCAAGAAACAGTCTCATACTTCGCAACATGACAGAAACTCCAAGTGATAGAATTGCAGCGCTCAGGATTAGCAAGGAAAGGCTGGAAGGACCTACATCAGGTGAAATGGTTTGAAGAGAGAGGAAACTTATCATGCTGAGGTCAACTCCTCTCTGGCAGGACTATCCGCTTGTTCTACTAGCTGTGAAACATGCGAGGGATCTTCATATTTACTTTCATCATAGCCATATAGAATAAAGCCGCCGCCAAGGCCTTCATTAATCATCCGGTCTACATCGAAATTCTCTTGGTACATTTGGTTTTGTTTCATGAGTATCTCCTCCTTTGTCTCAATTATCTGCTATTTACTTCTATAAATCCTTGACATAGGTCAATTATTTGAAAGAAATTGAAACTTGGGGAGGAGTGCATTCGCACCTTGATATCCTGAACGTGCTGCTGATAAATTCGCGCTCCAGCCGATATCCAGCACTCGCTCCGACAGAACGCTTCTTCCAAGGTCTTCGGACTCGTGTTGTATCACTGGAGTCTCCGCAGCGATGGCTCCCATAGAAGGAATCGACCACGGTTTCTGCCACAACGAAAACGGCATACCAACCGTTATCCGATTGGTATGCCGCTTCCTTGATCATTTAATTGTTGCTGTATTTCTTTATTTACTTTCCCTCTTGGCCACTGTATAGAATCATATACGTGGGAAAAGGATATTGTTCTCCAGGTGGATATGTTGGAACGTATTATCCTCTAATTCTTTCAACCGGGCATAGGTTATTTGATAGGATCCGCAGGCATTGGCATGCGGCTTGAAACCATCGGTGATCCGGCGCATTTCTTTCAGCAGCTTGCCAACTTCATCATGTTCGCTTTCCAACTCGCCATTGGCCTCATGGATCTGTCTTATTAATGCATCTGACGGATTTTGCTCGTACTCTTTAATGAGGGGGAATACATCATTTTCTTCTTTGATGGTATGCTCCTCCATTTCGGTCATGAACTTGCCGTACAATTTATGCAGCTCTTTAAGATGTGGTTGGTTTTCCCCATGTTTACGATAAATTTTGGTGACAAACTGACCAAGCGCAGGCAGTTCCTCCATCAAATAGGCGTGATGCCGGTGAACAATATGGTCTACCAATTCCGTCAATGAAGCGGTATCCCAGTCAGTTGCCTGATTGCCTTCTTCTTGCCAGCGGGTGAAAGCCTGATTCAGTTCAGATAGGATACTTTGTTCGTCCAGGTTTTTCTCTTCAAAGCTTTCTTTCAGGGGGCGATGGCCGCCACAGCAAAAATCAATTTGATGGACTTTGAACAAATCGCTTGCCTTTGGGAAAACCTTCACTATATTTGCCGGTGTATGTTCAACAGTAAATGTGTTCATCAACTCTACCTCCAATTAATGTCTTGTCTTTATGATAAGGGATGAAGGTTAATGGGTCAGTGATTTGCATCACTGGGGAAAGGTTTTTATAAAAATATTTGTCGTCCAACATCAGTTATTGTTGGAAGTAGAGGGGATAAATCATTTATAATTGGCTATAGTCATAATATTCCATTTACAGAGATATCATTCACTTCACTGAAAGGGGCGAAGGCAATGCACTTGGTCAATCAGTTAACAGTGGAGAGGAATACGAGAATTTTCTCGGAGGATTGCAAGAGAGAGATAGAAGCGATCATGCATCCGGAAACATTTGTTAAAGGATCGAGCATTTACTGGGAGGGCGACGACACCGGTAAACTGTTCTACCTGAGGGAGGGGAAGGTGCGACTGACCAAAGTAAGTGATGAGGGAAAGGAAATAGCCATGTACTATTACTTCCCTGGTGACATGTTTGGTGAGTACCTTCCAGATCAGCACCCGCTCTGTGCCTTTACCGCGGAAGTTCTTGAGGACACAACAGTAGGAGTGATCCGCAGAAAGGAGCTGGAGCAGCTGATGAAAGAAAACGGCACGCTCGCATTGGAATTCACCCAATGGCTCAGCCACACACAGCAATACACCCATATGAAACTGAGGGATCTTCTGCTCTATGGTAAGAATGGAGCATTGGCATCCATGTTGATCCGTATCTCCAATACATACGGACAAGACGATGGGGAGGAAATTACCATAAGCAGAAAATTCACCAATATGGAACTGGCCAAAATGGTCGGAGCCACCAGAGAGACAGTCAATCGGCTGTTGACAGGGTTTAAAAAGGATGGGCTGATCGACTATGAGCAGGGGAAGATTTCCATTCTCAATCTGGGGGGATTGAAGGAAATCAACCAATGCGAAGAATGCCCGGTGGAGATCTGCAGGCTTTGATCGCAGAGTTTCCTCCATAGGAAGAGAAGAAAAGCGGAAGACGCCAGGGGTATACATCCTGATGTCTTCCGCTTTTTGTTCGACTACTCTGCTGGCCTGTTGGGTTCTGTCAAATCATTGAACATGCCTACGTAATATTTAATGGTTCCCACATCACTACGGATAGCACTGATGGTCAGCCATTCCTTGTAAATTTCTCCATTTTTGCGTCGGTTCCAGATCTCTCCTTCCCAGAACCCCTTCTCTTCAATATCTTTCCACATTTTTCTATAAAATGCTTGATCCTGTTCACCGGAATGAAGCAGGGATGGCGTCTGCCCCAATGCTTCATCCTTGGTATAGCCGGTTACCACGGTGAAAGCGGGATTGACATCTTGGATGACTCCCTGTCTGTTCGTCACCATGATTCCTTCGGCGGTATGTTGGATTATCTGCCTCTCTACATTCATCTGATCTTGGTAGTACATGAAAACAACAATAACAAAGCTCACGAGGGCGAACTGGGACATCAGCATGAAGCCAATGGCATAATGGCCGGTAATATTGAAGACACTCGTCAAGATAAGCGGCGGGAAGAATCCTCCAAGTCCCCCCATCGCAGACACCACTCCATTGACGATACCGGCTTGTTTAGAAAAGTAAAGCGGCACAAGCTTGAAGACCGTACCATTACCGATCCCGACAGTAACAGCAACTGCCAATGCTCCGACTGTATACCATTCAATATTCGGTGAAAATGACAGCAAAATACCAGATAAGGCCACACTGATAAATACAATCATCAAAATAATGAAGGCGTTGAATTTATCGGCAAGCCAACCCCCTACAGGGCGGAGCAGGGTAGCAACAGCAATGAAGCCGGCAGTGCGGAGACCTGCATCCACAGCATCCAAACCAAAGTTGTTCACCAGGAAATTCGGCAGGAATACCGTGAAGGCGACGAATGCACCGAAAGTTATGAAGTAGAACAGGCTCAGGAACCACAGGGTCGCATTTTTATAGACACCTTTGATCTGTTCCACCATGGAATTCTTCACTTTTGTCTCTTTCCTGTCCCCGAAGAAGAAGTTCAATACGATGAAAAGCAAAAGCAGGACAAGGAAAAGGCGGACGGTAGCCTGCCAGCCGATGGACTGAGCCAGAACAGGTGCGGCAAAGGTGGTTGCTGCCGTACCAATATTACCAACCCCGTATATTCCATTGACAAGGCCATGCTTTTCTTTCGGGTAGTACTTTGGCAGGGAGGTTACACCGATGGAAAAGGTCGCTCCTCCAATACCAAGCAGCAAGCCGCCGATGACCAGGTCCATAAATGAGTCCGCAATACTAATGTAGAAAACCGGGAACAAGAGGGCGATGAAACTGATGATGAAGATCCATCTAGCCCCGAGCCGATTGGTATAGAATCCGATAGGAATTCGCAACAGGGAGCCAAGAATTACTGGTATCGCCGTAACAAGGGATACTTGCCCTGCAGTCAGATCAATGTCCTCCTGAATACTGGGCATCAATGAGGAAATGATGACCCAAATCATGAATCCGATGACAAGACTGGATGTTTGTAGTGTTAATTGTATTCCAGGTTTTTTCATAGGAGTTTCTTTCCTTTCTGGTTTAGATACGTTTAATGCAAGCCTACCGAATACCATTTTAAGTATCTGTGAAAAACATCACAGTCATGCAGAAGAATATGGAAAAAGTGAACAGGCTGTGACAAATCTCTTGGGTGTGAAAAACTTCACACCGGGATTAGCCGGTGAGTGGTTCAATGGGGATACAACATTTAAAGCAGTTGTCTGGAGGGACAAGCATGAAAAAGAAACCATCCCCGCTTTGGCAGAGATTGAACTATCTGAAGCCGAAAGAAACGTATTCAAATGATCACAGCCAGTTACAAGAAGGAAATCGTGACTGGGAAAATGTCTACCGCAGAAGATGGCAGCATGACAAGGTAATCCGATCCACCCATGGGGTGAACTGTACCGGATCATGCAGCTGGAATATATATGTAAAAGATGGAATTGTCACATGGGAAGGGCAGCAGCTCGATTATCCGACGACAGGGCCGGACATGCCAGAATTTGAACCACGCGGCTGTCCGAGGGGAGCCAGTTTTTCCTGGTACATATACAGTCCTCTTCGGGTGAAGTACCCTTATGTTCGTAAAAAACTGCTCGTCATGTGGCGGGAAGCATTAAAGAACCATGAGACCCCGCTGGAAGCCTGGAAAAGTATTGTGGAAGACAAGGAGAAAGCGAAGCAATACAAGCAGGCAAGAGGGAAGGGCGGTCTTGTCCGTACCGACTGGGATGAGGTGACCAAATTGGTGGCAGCATCTGTCCTATACACGACCTTGAAGTATGGTCCTGACCGTAACGTAGGCTTTTCTCCGATCCCAGCAATGTCGATGATCAGTCATGCAGCGGGAAGTAGATTCATGTCCTTGATCGGCGGACCGATGCTAAGCTTCTATGATTGGTATGCGGATCTACCGCCTGCATCCCCACAGATTTGGGGAGATCAGACGGATGTTCCGGAAAGTTCCGACTGGTTCAATTCCAGTTACATCATGACTTGGGGATCCAACGTACCTATGACCAGGACACCGGATGCACACTTTCTAGTGGAGGCCCGTTATAAAGGAACAAAAGTAGTCTCGGTCAGTCCAGACTATGCAGAATCCACAAAGTTTGCAGATGACTGGATGTCGGTGAAACAAGGTACCGATGGTGCGGTTGCCATGGCTATGGGGCATGTCATCTTGAACGAATTCTACCATAAAGAGAAGACTCCATATTTTGAAGAATATGCAAAGACTTATACCGATTTTCCATTTTCCGTCAGGCTCAAAGAGCAAAACGGCAGCCTGACAGCTGACCGGTTCCTCCATGCAAAGGATCTGGGCATAAAGACAGAGCATGATGAATGGAAACCAGCGATGTACAACCAGCGCACTGGAGGGTTTTCCATCCCACAAGGAACAATGGGTTCCCGATGGGACGAACAGGGCAAATGGAATCTCCGATTGGTGGATGAGAACACCAACGAAGCAATTGAACCTGTACTGAGTTTCCTGGGAGAAGAGGACGAGATTGTCCAAGTGGATATGCCTTACTTCGATCATGATACGAAGAAAGTACTTCCACGTGCAGTACCTGCGAAGAAAATAGAGATCGACGGTGAAGTGCAATATGTTGCTACTGTCTATGATTTGATGATGGCCAACTACGGTATCGACCGTGGACTTGGAGGTGAAGCAGCAGCCAGCTATGATGAGATAGCTCCATTTTCCCCGGCATGGCAGGAACAGATCACCGGAGTGGACCGCTCTTTGGTAATCAAAATTGCCAGGGAGTTCGCACAAAATGCAGTAGATACTAACGGACGCTCCATGATTATTATGGGAGCAGGGATCAATCACTGGTTCAACTCCGATACCATCTACCGGGCGATCGTCAACCTTGTCTTGATGGTTGGTGCCCAAGGAGTGAACGGAGGCGGATGGGCCCACTATGTAGGCCAGGAAAAACTCCGGCCTGCTGAAGGGTGGAGTGCAATCGCCACGGCGAAAGACTGGGGCGGGCCACCAAAATTGCAGAATGGTACTTCCTTCTTCTACTTTGCGACAAATCAATGGCGCTACGAAGAAACACCAGTAAGTGACCTGACAGCTGCCAATGTAGAAAAAGCAAGGTATGACCACCATGGAGACTATAACGTTATGGCAGCAAGGCTCGGATGGCTTCCATCTTATCCGACATTCGACCGGAACGGGATAGATATCCACAAAGAAGCTGTAGAGGCAGGAAACGAAACGGTTGAAGATATTGGCAAATATGTTGCCGGACAATTGAAGGATAAGAATCTTAAATTTGCAATAGAGGATCCGGATGATGAAGCGAATTTCCCAAGGAACCTGTTCGTATGGAGAGCGAATCTTATCTCCAGTTCCGGCAAGGGGCATGAATATTTCCTGAAAACCCTGCTTGGCACCAGTCACGGTATGATGAACTCGGATGAAGATACCCTTCGTCCCGAGGAGATCAAGTGGCATGAGGAAGCACCAGAAGGGAAGCTGGATCTGCTAATCAACCTGGACTTCCGGATGGCCGGTACTGCTCTCTACTCAGATGTCATTCTCCCGGCAGCAACCTGGTATGAGAAGCATGACCTCTCGAGCACAGACATGCATCCATTCGTCCATCCATTCAATCCCGCAATCGCTTCTCCTTGGGAAGCAAAATCAGATTGGGATATTTTCAAATCTGTGGCGAAAGGAGTCTCCGACCTCGCGGAAGAGCTGGATATGGAGCCGATCAAAGAGGTAGTGGCTACCCCATTGAACCATGATACACCGGCCGAGATGTCCCAGCCATTCGGTGAAATCAAAGACTGGTCCAAAGGGGAATGCGAGCCGATTCCAGGAAAGACGATGCCGCAGATCCATGTGGTGGAGCGTGACTTCAAACAAGTTTATAAGAAAATGACCTCCCTTGGTCCAAATATTGCCAAGCAGCCGTATGGCGGAAAAGGTATCAATTGGAACATGGAGAAGGAATATGAGCAGGTGAAACGAACCATCGGCACTCTCCAAGATGGCAGCATAGCTGATGGTTGTCCGGATATCACCAGTGCAAGAGATGCCTGTGAAGCAATCCTGATGCTATCGTCCACCACCAACGGCAAAGTTGCAGTCAAGGCATGGGAGGCACTGGAGAAGAAAACGGATCTGGAACTGAAAGACCTTGCTGAGGAAAGAGAAGAAGAATTATTCACATTTGACCAGATTACGGCTCAGCCAAAGACAGTCATCACTTCACCGGCATTTAGCGGATCGGAAAAGGGAGGCAGGAGGTATTCGCCTTTTACTACCAATATCGAGAAGTTGATTCCATTCCGTACGATCACTGGAAGACAATCGTTCTTCGTCGACCATGAAATGATGAAAGAATTTGGAGAAACGATGGCAGTATTCAAGCCGATTCTGAACCACCGTCCTTTCAGGGAAAACCGTCCGGAGGTAGAAGGAAAAGAGATTACGCTTAATTACCTGACACCGCATAATAAATGGTCGATTCACAGCATGTACTTTGATGCACAGCCAATGCTTACATTATTCCGCGGAGGGCCGACGATCTGGCTGAATAAGGACGATGCCGCAGATGCGGATATCGAGGATAATGATTGGATTGAATGCTTCAACCGAAATGGTGTCGTTGTGGCACGGGCAGTTGTATCCCACCGGATTCCAAGGACCATGGCATTCATGCACCATGCACAGGATCGCCATATCCATACACCTGGAACGAAACTGACGAAGAACAGGGGCGGCACCCATAACAGTCCTACCCGTATACATGTGAAGCCTACACATATGATCGGCGGCTATGCACAGCTGAGCTACGGCTTCAACTATTATGGCCCAACAGGGAACCAGCGGGATCTGAATGTGATCATCCGCAAAATGAAGGAGGTAGATTGGCTTGAAAATTAAAGCGCAAGTAGGTATGGTGATGAACCTTGACAAGTGTATCGGCTGCCATACCTGCAGTGTCACTTGTAAAAACACTTGGACAAATCGACCGGGTGCAGAATATATGTATTTCAATAATGTGGAAACGAAACCGGGGATCGGTTACCCGAAGCAATGGGAAGACCAGGAGAAATATAAGGGAGGCTGGGAACTGGACGGCGGCGAATTGCGGCTGAAATCCGGTTCCAAGGCCAACCGGCTGCTGAACTTGTTCTATAACCCGAATCAGCCGGAAATGGACGACTACTACGAACCATGGACCTATGATTACGAAACACTGACCAATTCCAAGGAACGGAAGCACCAGCCAGTAGCTCGGGCGAAATCCGCTGTAACAGGGGAATTCATGGACCTGGAATGGGGCCCGAACTGGGAGGATGACCTTGCTGGTGGGCATATCACAGGTCTGCGCGATCCGAACGTGGTACAGATGGAAGAGTCAATCAAGACGGAGTTCGAAGATGTGTTCATGATGTATCTGCCTCGTATTTGTGAACATTGCATTAACGCTCCATGTGTATCCTCCTGCCCGTCCGGTGCGATGTATAAACGGGACGAAGACGGTATTGTGTTGGTAGATCAGAATGCCTGTCGTGCATGGAGACATTGTGTCACTTCCTGTCCGTATAAGAAGGTCTATTTCAACTGGCAGACGAACAAAGCAGAAAAATGCACCATGTGCTACCCGCGGATTGAAAATGGTCAGCCGACCATCTGTTCGGAAACATGTGTTGGCCGTATCCGTTATATCGGTATCATGCTGTATGACGCCGATAAAGTGCTGGAAGCTGCATCTGTAGAAGATGACAAAGATTTGTATGAAGCACAATTGGGCATTTTCCTAGACCCGAATGATCCTGAAGTAATCAAGGAAGCGAAAAAAGAAGGAATTCCGATGGACTGGATAGAGGCGGCACAAAAATCACCGCTCTACAAAATGATCATCGACTGGAAAATCGCTCTCCCGCTCCACCCGGAATACCGCACCATGCCAATGGTTTGGTACATTCCACCATTGAGCCCGATCATGAATATGATTGAAGGAAAGGGAAGCCAGGCAGACACAGAGGATATTTTCCCAGCTATCGACAACATGCGTATTCCAATTGAGTACCTGGCGAATCTCCTGACAGCCGGAGATACCGACCATATCCGCAACGTACTGAAGAAAATGGCCGTGATGCGCGGGTTTATGCGGGCAGAGACAACCGGTAAGAAATTTGATAAAGAAACCATTACAGACCTTGGGTTGGAGGAAGACGATGTTCGCAAGATGTACCGCCTTCTGGCAATTGCCAAATATGAAGACCGCTTCGTCATTCCGAAAAGCCATAAAGAGGAAGTTGCAGATCTGTACGATGAGCAAGGTGCATGTGGACTGGACTTTGCCGGCGGACCTGGAAGCTGTGGCGTCCTGTCGTAGGCAGGACTGCCCTTACAAATTTTATTCGGTCTTAGTTAAATGATAAAGAGTTTGGGACAAACTAAATTGCTTTACTCAAGAGATGAGCAATGAATTGAATTAGCGAAGGAAATATACGTAGACTCCTACGGGAGGAAAGGCCTAGGTGAGACCCCGAAGTGCGATAGCACTCGGAGGCTCAGCAGCCGCCCGTGGAAAGCGGAGTATATTTCCGAAGCGGCAATTCCCACTTAACAATATTGCTAGCTAGTTCGTTTTTTCTTTTGATTAAACAGTTTTGTCCCAGGCTCGCTAATAAAGGATGAGTGAAATGAACCGGACACAAACAACGGAAATCTATCAGATTCTATCCTTCCTGTTGCATTACCCAAGCCAGCAGATGAAAGATACATTGCCAGTGTTGCGAACGGAGATAGAGTCGATCGAAGACCAACAGATCAAAGAAGATTTGCAAAAGTTTATGGAAATTGCCTGGAACACACCACTTGGGGAATGGATTGATTATTATGTCGAGCATTTCGACTTCGGCAGGATCACCAATCTGTATGTCACCTATCTCAAACTGGGGGAACAGAGGGAAAGAGGGCTTGAGCTCCTGAAGCTCAAGAAATTCTATGAATCTGCCGGGTTTGATGTATCGGATCATGAGCTGCCGGATTATCTGCCATTGATGCTTGAATTCTGTGCCCAAGTACCAGTCAAGAAAAGTAATGAGCTGCTCGACATGCATGCTGCTGCCATCAAACAGATCCATGGCGTTCTGGAAGAGAGTGAAAACTACTACGTCCTTTTATTCCATGCACTGCTGATCCATATGGAAAATAACGGCGTCCAGATCCCTGCAGAGGAAGAGATGAAAGCTGCTACCAAATAATCTATCGGAATTTTTGCTTAGCCTGAAGGAGGCAAGTTAAGATGAGTATGACGGAATTAGTACTCTGGGGAGTCATTCCCTATATCGTACTGACGATTTTTATCGGCGGTCATATTTACCGCTATCAAAAAGACCAGTTCGGATGGTCCACCAAATCCAGTGAGTTTCTGGAGAAAAAACGGCTCCGGATCGGGTCGACCCTGTTCCACTGGGGAATCCTGTTCGTTCTTGCCGGTCATGTCGGAGGATTAATTGTCCCGGTCGGCTTCTATAACATGCTGGGAATCACCGAGCATATGTACCATAATGTTGCCATTATATTCGGAATGCCTGCGGGTATTGCTGCCTTGATCGGCGCAGTTCTGTTAACCTATAGAAGAATAAGTGTAAAACGGATCAAGCAGACAACATCAACCGGTGACTGGGTAACATTGATCGGGTTGCTTTTGGTCATCATCAGCGGCCTGGTAGCTACTGCCCTCAATGTGGATTCACATGGATTTGATTACCGTACGACAATTGCACCATGGCTCCGGGGATTATTCATCTTCCAGGTACAGCCAGAGTTGATGGCGGAGGTGCCGATCTGGTTCAAGATACATATCTATACCACATTTGCACTCTACGTTGTCTGGCCTTTCACCAGACTGGTCCATGTATTCAGTTTCCCGTTCCGTTATCTGACTAGGAATTATGTTATTTATAAAAAAAGGATCTCCAGCAGAGAAGCTTAGATACTAATGGAGATCCACCGCACCTTTTTGCAGTCGGAAAAGAGGGGTAGATGTGAGTAGATGGTTTTACCTGAATATGGCCTTGCTGTGCCTGGCTGTATGGAATGTTGCTGCCAGCAGCTCCTTTCCGGCTCTAAGACTGACTGTGCTCTTTGGTTTTCTCGGCCTGCTGTTCGTCCTGTTCAACTGGACGAGGCATGCTGTTTTTTCCACCATCCGCAACTCCCGGGAGCGACGCAGGAAAATAAGATTCGCCAATCTCTCCAAAAGGGTCCTGCCCTACCACCGCTGGACAGGTACCATGGCTTTACTTCTGATTCTCACCCATGCCGGATTTGTCCTAGTACGGTATGGCTTCTACTGGCAGAACGGAAAAATGGCCACTGGTGTTCTGGCTGCAATTGTACTGGCTGCTGTCGTTGTCACGGGATGGATGCGCCTTTATCGGCCGAGCGGGAGGAAACGGAAAATTCATTTGTTCCTCGGCATGTCGTTGTTTTTCCTCATTGCTGCCCATCTGTTGTTTTAAGCTAAAAATATTGGAAATAAGGTTGTGAATTTGATGCTGAAAGTAAATAAACTTCTATCCCTCAGGGAAGAACTGAAGGCAAATGTGATGAAAAAGGAATATGATCAGGCTGCTAACCAAGCGGAGGAAATGGAGAATCTCCTGGCAGCTGGGACGGAAGCGGCTGAAGAAGAGCTGTTCCTCTCATTCAGTGCTTTGGCTAAATTGTACAGCCGGACTCGCAATTATGATAAAGCTGCGGACTTCAGCCGGCAAGCACTGCGTTTGGCCAAGTCTTTGGGGGAAGACCAGATGGAAGCAGTTATTGACGCCCATCTAGAATATGCTGCACTGGAGCGGGAGTATCAGCAGTTTGCTGAAGCCAGAAGGCAGTTGGCCAATTTGCTTCAACTGCTGGAAAAGAGGAAATTCAACGATGATTTCGCGCATGGAATGATTTACTCGAGCCTTGGCAAGGTGTCCCTGGATGAAGAGAATCTTGATGGCGCATCCAGACAGCTGAAGCAGGCGCTTGATTTTTTCGGCAAGGCCGTGCCGATGACCCACCCGGCATCTGCGCAAACGGCCGATATGCTTTCGGACGTCTATATACAGATGGAAAACCACCAGAAGGCACTCGAATTGAACAAGGAAATCCTGAAAGAGCATCAACAAGCAGAGAACAGGCAGGCAGAAGGAAGAACCCTTCTGAAGATCGGTGAGATCTATTTTTATATCGATTTGAAGCAGGCACATAAAACCATCCGCCAGGCAATGAAGTTGCTGACAGATATACATGGGGATAAACACCTGGATATCGCCCAAGGCAATCTCATGCTCGGCGAGTTGGATGAGAATATGGGGAAATATCCGCGTTCCCTGAAATATTATCAGCGGGCTTTGGAGAGCCTTGAGACCTTTTATACCAAAGACCATTTCATGATTGCTTATGCCTATTCCAAGGTCGGTACATTGTCCATCAAAGCTGGTGAGATGCTGAAGGCAAAAGAGCATCTGGAAAAGGGATTGGAGCTGACGGAAAAATTCCCGAAACTCAGACTGCAGTTCCTTCATGCCCTAGGAGAGATCTATTCGAATGAAAAGCGATATGAAGATGCTGATCGCATGTACCGTGAATTCCTTGATATTCTGGATAAAGACGGGAGGAAGAAATCTCAAGGATATGCTGATACACTTCAGGTGATTGCCTTCAACGAACTCGACCAGGAAAAGTGGGAGGATGCTGTCCGCCATTATGAAGAGGCCCTGGAGATTTATGAACAACTCAAGCCCATTCCTCCGCAGGAAGCAGGTTTGACCTGTATGCGTCTTGGCCACAGTTATGAAAATAAGCCGGGTCCAAGCCCGGAGAAAGCAGAAACCTATTATGAAAGAGGCTATAAGCTGCTGGAGAAAACCAAGAACCGAGACATTCTGCAAGAAGCGGTCACCGGACTGATTGAGTTTTACAGCCGTCATCCGAACGAGAAAAAGAGAAAGAAATACGAAGACAAATTTGTCAAACTGCAAAAGACGGAGTGATTTATTCGCTCGGTCTTTTTTGCTGCCGGCTTTCCCCGGCTTGTGACTTTTTTAACTGCAATTTCGTGAGGTTGTTGGTAACATGATAGTAAGCATTTAAATTAGGAGAGATTCCATGTCAATGTTAACAGATAAATTGGGCCGTCCCCTGCATGATCTAAGGATTTCAGTGACGGACCGCTGCAACTTCAGGTGCAGGTATTGTATGCCGAGGGAGCTCTTCGGCAAAGACCATGTCTTCCTGCCAAAGAATGAGCTTCTTAGTTTTGAAGAAATTGAAAGGCTGGCCAGGATTTTTGTAGAGCTGGGTGTAAAAAAGATCCGCCTCACGGGTGGGGAACCATTATTGAGACGGGATTTGCATATACTTGTGGAACGCTTGGCTGCATTGGATGGCTTAGAGGACATCGGATTGACGACGAATGCCTCTCTGTTGGAGCATTCTGCAGAAAAATTGAAAGCTGCTGGACTTCACCGCGTCAATGTGAGTCTGGATGCACTCGATGCAAAGCAATTTGAATCGATCAGCGACAGTGGCGTCAATCCTGAACGCGTGTTGAAAGGGATCCGCAAAGCAAAAGAGGTCGGCCTGGGTGTCAAGGTCAATATGGTGGTCAAAAAAGGAATGAACGATGACCAGATCATCCCGATGGCCAAGTTTTTCAAAGAAGAGGGTATTACTCTCCGTTATATCGAATTCATGGATGTCGGACAGTCGAATGGCTGGGATTTCAGCAAGGTTGTGACCAAGAAGGAAATATTCGATCAATTGTCCGATCAATTTGAACTGGAGCCTGTCGATCCTGCTTATATCGGAGAAGTAGCCAAGCGTTACCGCTACAAAGGAACGGATACAGAAGTAGGCTTCATCACTTCGGTTTCTGAATCGTTCTGTTCTACTTGCACCAGGGCTAGGCTGGCAGCGGATGGAAAATTATATACCTGCCTGTTTGCTGCAGACGGCAAGGACTTGCGCGAAGTAATCCGCTCCGGTGTAGACGATGATGGCTTGCGGTCGGCGATTGTCCCTACGTGGAAAAACCGTGAGGACCGTTACTCAGACGAGCGTACAGAAGAAACAGCGAGAAACCGGAAGAAAATCGAAATGTCTTATATCGGCGGGTAATCCCGCGTTCCCGGATAAATGGAGGAAAGGATAATGGCTCATGACAGATAGATATTCCAGACAGACATTGTTCCAGCCTATAGGGGAAACCGGGCAGCAGCGGATCAGTCAGAAGCATGTGCTGATTCTCGGCTGCGGGGCCCTTGGCTCCGCCAATGCGGAGAATCTGGTACGTGCTGGTGTCGGAAAATTGACATTGATAGACCGGGACTACGTAGAAGTCAGTAATCTGCAGCGTCAGCAGCTGTTCACAACTTCTGATGCCAATGAGCAATTGCCCAAAGTGGTGGCGGCAAAGGCCAGGCTTCAAGAAATCAACCCGGGAACGGAAATCGAGGGGCATGTCATGGATGCCACCAGTATGTCTCTTGAGCCCCTCATCAAAAAAGCGGATCTTGCTATAGATGCGACCGATAACTTTGATATTCGGTTCATTCTGAATGATGTGTGCCAAAAACTCGGGGTGCCATGGATTTACGGCTCCTGTGTAGGAAGCACGGGCATGAGCTATACCGTACTGCCGGATGAGGGACCATGCCTCCAATGCCTGCTGGATACCGTACCAGTAACCGGTGCAACCTGTGATTCGGTCGGTATCATATCACCGGCGGTCCAGATGGTTGTCGCACATCAATCGGCAGAGGCATTGAAACTGCTGGTGGAAGATAAAGAGGCACTCCGGGCCAAGCTGGTGACATTCGATCTCTGGAGGAACCATTATCAGACGATCGGGGTGGGCAGGGCAAAAAATGAGTCATGCCCATCCTGTGGGGAAAGTGCTGTATACCCGTATTTAACTTATGAGGCACAGACAAAAACAGAAGTGCTCTGCGGCAGGAATACTGTCCAAATCCGGCCAAATCGTAAAGTCTCACTGGAGGAACTATCCGGGCGACTGGAACGGATAGCCCCGGTTAAGTCCAATTCATTCTTGCTGTCCATGGAGTATGATTCCTGCCGGCTAGTGTTCTTCCACGATGGCCGGGCGTTGGTCCATGGGACGAATTCCATAGAAAAAGCTAAAAACATCTATTATAAATTGATAGGTTAGGAGGAGAAAAATGGTAGAACGGCGGAAACCGATTAAAGTGAATGAAGCAATCAACCGTGTCATGGAATATGCTGTGCCGGGAAACGTCCATCATGTACCACTGGACAAAAGTTATGGACAATTTCTTGGGCAGGGTCTGGTAGCCGACCACCCTGTACCTCCTTTTGACCGGTCCCCATATGACGGATTCGCAGTCCGCTCGTTGGACACGGAAGAGGCTGCCAGCACGAATCCTGTAACATTCGAAGTCATAGGGGAAATCGGGGCTGGAAGTGTATTTGACGGAAACGTAGGCAGTTTTCAGGCGGTCCGGATCATGACCGGTGCTCAGATACCGGATGATTGTGACGCAGTCATCATGTTTGAGTCGGTTAAAGAGTTTGAAGAGGATGGGAAACCATTCATTCAAATCAAACGCAGGCTGAAAACCGGTGATAACATTTCGTTCACAGGTGAGGATACGGAGCAGGGGGAAGTCCTCGCTAAAAAGGGAACACCGATCAACCCGGGAATCACTGCTCTCCTTGCAACGTTCGGATATAAACAAGTTCCTGTTGCAAGAAAGCCTAAAGTGGGTATCATCGCAACAGGCAGTGAACTGTTGGAGGTGGATGAACCTGTCCAGCCAGGAAAGATCAGGAACAGCAATGCCTATATGGTTCAAGCACAAGTAGAAAGGGCCGGAGCGGAACCAGTCTATTTTGGTCAGTTTAGTGATGAGTTTGAAACTTGCTTGCAGCAAGTGAAAGAAGCAATGGATGAAGTGGATATCCTATTGACGACAGGCGGGGTGTCTGTCGGTGATTACGATTATCTGCCAGCCATTTATGAATCTCTTTCAGCGGATGTACTATTTAACAAAGTGGGCATGAGGCCGGGGAGTGTCACAACAGTAGCCGCGAAAGATGGTAAGTTGCTGTTCGGGCTCTCAGGTAATCCATCTGCATGTTATGTCGGTTTTGAACTTTTCACAAGGCCGGTCATCCGTACGATGTTGTATTCACCGCTTCCTTTCCAAAAAGAGGAGACTGCTGTCCTTGGCGCTGACTTCCCAAAACCGAACCCTTTTGACCGGTTTGTCCGAGGGCGTCTTACATATGAGGATGGCCGACTAGTGGCTACGCCAAGCGGGCTGGATAAATCAAATGTCGTTTCATCTCTGGCTGAAGCGAATGTGCTGATTGTTTTGCCCGGAGGTACCCGCGGGTATGAAAGAGGCATGGAAGTATCCGTATTGCTGCTAGAAGATCAAGAGGGAAGTAGCAATGCGTTATTCCATCAACACGAACAGGAGAGTCGGACACATGGATGAAAAGTTATTCGATATCACCAAAGAGCCGATCCAGGTGGAGGAGCTGGTGAAGAAAGTAGAGCGAAGAGAGGCAGGTGCCATAACCACGTTCATTGGCACCGTCCGTGAATGGACGAAAGGGAAAAGGACGGTGTATTTGAAATATGAAGCATATGTGCCGATGGCTATAAAAATGCTCGAAAAAATTGGCCAGGAGGTCCAGGCTGAATGGCCCGATACAAAAATTGCCGTAACCCATCGGATCGGCAAGCTGGATATTTCCGAAGCCGCTGTGGTGATAGCTGTCTCTTCACCGCATCGCAAGGCAGCCTATCAGGCAAATGAATATGTAATTGAACGGATTAAACAGATTGTGCCTATTTGGAAAAAAGAGCATTGGGAAGATGGAGAAACATGGATCGGCGACCAGCTGGAAAATGTTCCTTATCCAGAAGGAAAACCTAGAATGGAGGAGGATCAAGGATGATCAACGTATTATTGTTTGCCCAACTGCAGGAAGAGGCGGGACGTGACCGTCTGGAGGTAGAGATGGGCGAGACGACTGTCAAGGAATTAAAGCAGAGACTGCAGGATTCCTTTCAACTTGGCAGGTTGGAATCGACCATGGCGGCAGTCAATGAAGAATACGCCAGAGATGAAGACACAGTGAAACCAGGGGATACAGTAGCATTCATTCCACCTGTAAGTGGAGGGTAACCATGCAAATAATTCAAGTTGCCGGCTATAAGAACAGTGGCAAAACAACCCTCGTATCCGAATTGGTGCATGCTTTTTCGGAAACCGGCATCAGCACTGCAGCCCTCAAGCACCATGGACATGGCGGTCTTCCATTGGGGCTTGAAGATACCGACAGTGCTAAACATTTGCACGCAGGTGCGGCGTTTTCCGGTGTGGAAGGGGAAGGCTTGCTGCAAATCTCTTCGGCAGATGGTTGGTCGTTGGGGAAGATGGTGGAAATTTATGAACTGCTGGGAACTGAATTATTGGTAGTGGAAGGATTCAAGCGGGAAAACTATCCGAAAATCATTTTGCTGCGGACGGCGGAAGAGGCCAAACTATTGGAGCAGGCGATGAATATAATTGCCGTGGTTTCAGCATTTCCTTTGGACAGCGACCCGGGGGTACCATTTTTCCATTGGCAACAGAGGAACAGAATGGCAGAATGGCTGATTGATTATCTTGGAATAACATCATAAAAAAAGAGGCAGTATCTGCCCCTAGATCAGTTGATATTGCAAATTTCAATCGGACAGTTTTCACAGCCGATCTCTGTCCGAAGATGATCAATGTTCTTAATGAGGATTCTGCCGTCACGGCCAATGGAAATGACATCCTGCTTACGAAGGTCGACGAGCAGGCGGTTGATGCTCTCCCTGGTAGCTGCGCAAAACATAGCCAGCTCCTGATTGGTGAACACCATATCAATCAAGATACCATCCTCTTTCTGGGTCCCATAACTATTCGACAGACGAATGAGGGTGGAGTATAAGGCGCCTTTCTTTCCGTTGAGGAGAAGGTCCCTGATTTTCGACTGGAATTTACGCATATGGGTGCTCGTCCACTTCATGAACTCAATGGCCAGCGGGGCATTGGTCATCAATTCCTTTTCCAGGATGTGCTTCTTGACGACCAATACCTCTCCAGGCTCGACGACTCTGGCACTGAGAAAATATTTAGCATGATCACTGAAGAGAGTCAATTCCCCGACAATATCATCCTGTTTACATATCCGCAAAGATAATTCTTTGCCATCAGCTGTCAGTTTATCTATTTGGACCAGGCCGGACCTGATCAGATATATTTCATGGGCATCCATGCCTTCATGGAACAGGTAGCTGTCTTTTTTCATAGAGCTGAGTGTTCCGATGGATTCCAGCAAGCTTTTCAAATCACCGGAAAGTTGCTCTGTCTGATTCGGCAAATCTACTGTTGCCAAGTTGTTTTGCATATAGGAAGCCCTCCACACGTTAGTATTTTCATACTTCTATTCTACCACTGGGTGCCAACTTGCGGTAAGTGGAAAATTTACGATATCATGAACATTATAAGGAGCCGATCAAATGGAGGAAAAATTGGCTGGCATCATTCTTGCAGGCGGTAAGTCGAGCAGGTTCGGCAAACCGAAAGCATTTGCCCAACGAGAAGGCTTGCCATTCTATCAATATTCCATAAATGCACTCACCCCGCACACGGACGAACTGCTGATTGTGACTAGTCCGGAACTGCAGCAACGCTTTCAAGCAGATTCGGAGTTACAAGTGGCAATAGATGTGGAACTATATAGAGGAGAAGGTCCACTTGCCGGTATCTACACAGGGATGGGTGCCATGAAGGCGGAATGGTACCTTACTCTGCCAATTGATGTACCATTTGTCGGAAAGGATATTTTCTCTCCACTCGTCCGGCAAATTCATCCAGGAATACAGGCAGTGGTACCGGTAACAGAAAAAAAAGAACAGCCGCTATTCGCAGTATGGCATCATTCTGTGAAAGGTATTATTGCAGAACAACTGAATAACCGGAAGCGGTCCGTTCATCAGCTGCTCGAAAGATTGGACATAAGAGAAGTCAAGATGGAGGTAGACAAGCCGTTCGTCAATATCAATAGACAGGAAGATTACGAACAGCATATCCACGGAGATCATATCAATCAATGGGAAGGGGACAGGTGAGATGCTGGAAAAACATCGTGAAGCTTCACCTAAAAAAGTGGCAGCAGCCGTCATAACAGTAAGTGATACCAGGAATGAACAGACTGATAAGAGCGGCAGGCTGATGAAGGAAATGTTGCGGGAGCAAGAACATCAAGTCATCGAGTATAAGATTGTTCCGGACCAAGTGGAAGAGATTCAATCAACCGTAACCAGTTTCCTTGATGACAGCCGTATCGAGGCAATTCTCATAAATGGCGGGACAGGAATAGCGAAGAGAGATGTCACCATTGAATCGTTGGAACTTGTATTTGATAAAGGAATACCAGGTTTCGGCGAATTATTCCGTATGCTCAGCTATCAGCATGACATCGGATCCGCGAGTATGCTCTCCCGCGCAGTTGCCGGTGTATCCAGTGGTAGGGTGATTTTTGCCACACCAGGTTCATCGGGGGCTGTAAAGCTTGCCATGGAGAAACTGATCCTGCCTGAACTCGGCCATACCGTGATGGAACTGGCAAAAGACTTGGAAAAATAGACAATGGCAGGATGGAGAAGGAAACACTGGGTGATTGCATTTGTAATCACCCTGCTGTTTGTCATGGCAGGATGGAAAACGTTTATGGATGTAGCTCCGGATGGAAAAACAGAGTTAACCGTTTCAGCAGCTTCCAGCATGATGGACAGTCTGATGGAGGTCAAAGAAGCTTTCGAAAAGGAAGAACCACAAATTGATATTACATATAACTTCGGGGGCTCTGGTACATTACGGCGCCAAATTGAACAGGGAGCTCCCATTGATGTTTTCTTTTCTGCTTCCAAAAGGGAATACACCCGTTTGGATGAGGCTGGCATGATTGTTAATGGTATAGCTTTGCTGCAGAATCGCTTGGCAGTGGTCGTGCCTGAGGGGGCTGCGGATCGGTCCTTCGATGACTTTGTCCGGAGTGAGAGGAAACTGGCCCTAGGTACGCCGAAAGCCGTTCCTGCAGGCACTTATGCCCAAGAAGCTCTCGAAAAACGAGGGGATTGGGCACCACTTGAAGATCGGATAGTTTTTGCGAAAGATGCTACTCATGTTCTAACATTGGTCGAAAAGGGGTCAGTCGGTGCAGGGATTGTTTATATGAGTGATATTCAGGATGAGCAGGGGATAAGAGTTCTTGAAGAGATTGACGAAACGTTGCATACACCGATCGAATATACAGCGGCGGTAATTGGAAACAGGGAAGGACAGGATGAACATACCATGACAGCAGCCAAGAGATTTTTGAAATTTGTACAATCGGAAGAATCCATGGAGACTTTCCGCCGATACGGTTTTGAAGCGACAAGTGGAAAGGGAGTCATCGACTGATGGAATGGTCATGGCACCCAGTTTCTCTTTCATTCTTCGTAGCCGCTGCTGCTACTTTGGTTGCATTTATCCTTGCCGTCCCCGCTGCCTATTTGATGGCGAATGGACGATGGAGAGGACGTGCCGTATTGGAGACTTTCTTCTTTCTCCCGCTTGTCCTGCCACCGACCGTTATTGGATTTTTGCTGATTCTCCTGTTCGGCAATAATAGCCCAGTAGGGAGGATATGGGAATGGCTGACAGGCAACAGCATGATGTTCACTGTCTCTGCTGCTATCCTTGCGGCGGCATCTGTAGCTTTCCCGCTGATGTACCAGTCAATCAAGACAGGATTTCAATCGGTCGACCCCAATATTCTAGGGGCTGCACGGGTGGACGGAGCCTCGAATTGGAAATTGCTGATTTTCATATTGATTCCCCTTTCTATGAGGGCGTTGGCAGCCGGAGCGGTTTTAAGCTATACCAGGGCTTTCGGGGAATTTGGTGCCACACTGATGTTTGCTGGAAACATTCCGGGCCATACACAGACCATCCCGACAGCGATTTATTTGGCAATTGAGACTGGTCAGGATAAGCTAGCTTGGTATTACGTCTTGATCAGCATCTTCTTTTCATTTATTTTACTCTACGCCATCAGCATGGCCGGCAGGAAGAGCTGAAGCTTATCATGTCAGGGATCAGCAGGAGACCCTGAGTATCGCCTGGAGCGCTACATATATTTGCTGTATAAATAGAAAAGCTGCCGGGCTACCCGACAGCCTGACAGGACAACAGTCAACTGTTGTCCTGCCTCTTATATTCGCCGCTTTTGCCACCACTTTTTTCTTCGAGATAAGTCTGGCCGATGATCATCCCCTTATCAACGGCTTTACACATATCATAGACCGTCAGTGCAGCTGTTGAGGCAGCGGTAAGGGCTTCCATCTCTACACCGGTACTGCCGACCGTCTTGACTTCCGCCTTGATGTTCAACTCATATTGATCATCTGCTAACCTTTCCCATTCAAAGGAAAGGTCTACGCCGCTGATAGGAATCGGATGGCACATAGGAATCAGATTAGATGTCTGCTTGGCCCCCATAATTCCAGCTACCTGGGCGACCGCCAGGACATCTCCTTTCTTATTTTTCTGCTGAACAATATTGTCGTAGACATTGCCGTCCATCTTTACACTGGAGTGGGCTACAGCTCTTCTGGAGCTTTCTTTCTTATCGGTTATATCGACCATTTTGGCTCGTCCATCTTCGTTGAAATGAGTTAAATCTGCCATGATGTTCACCTGCCTTTAGAATTTTACATCCTCTTTTATTCAAACATGATTAGGCAGAATGAAACAAGCGAGACGAGGTAAGACAAGGTGGTAGAAAGCTTTCCTTTCCAGTAATCTTGCCAAGGTAAAACAAGTACCGGCTGCCAAAGTAGGAGCCGGTACTTTCATTAACTTTCCGTTTTTTCAATGCGGCAGATGGACTGTTTGAGGATAGGTTGATGGGATAGTGGATCAATCACATCTCCGGTTAAATCGTTGGCTGGTTTTTCGTTTTTCCATTCCCCAAAGTGAAATGGGATGAATACTTCCCCCTGTTTCACTTCCTTGCTGATTTTTACTGGAACTTGGATGGCACCGCGTGGTGACTGCACTTGGACATTTTCTCCATCCGCTATATTTAGCGCATCTGCATCCTCTTTGTTCAGCTGGACAAATGCTTCTGGCGCCTTTTCATCCAGATCAGCTACACGTCCAGTTTTGGTCCGAGTGTGCCAATGCCATAGGAGACGCCCGGTATTAAGCCACAACGGATATTCTTCCCTTGGTTTTTCTGGTGAACCCATATGGTGGGTCGGATGGAAAATGGCCCGTCCGTTCGCCTGAATACTTCGAAACTCTTTTTCGGTTTTCGGCCGTCCAGTGACGATGTCTTTTCCATAACTTTGGCAGTATTCAGGAGTTGTTGCAAAATTACCGTCTTCATAAAGTCGGACGGTGCCTTCCGGGTTATCTTTCGGTGCCGGCCAGCGGATGCCATTCTTTTTTTCCAGTAGGTGATATGTCATTCCCGACATATCACTCGGCCGTCCTTTGGAAACCTGCTTCCACTCCTCAAAAGCTTCTTCTGGAGTAGAATATCCTACCAATGGGTTGCCGTCCTTATCTTCCAATTCCATCCTTCTGCTAAATTCCAGCAGGATCTCAAAGTCAGTCTTGACGCCTTCTGGGGGCTCTACTGCCTTTCGCAGTAAATTGATGGTACGGTCTGCGTTTTCCATGGTTCCTTCTTTTTCTCCCCACATGGCAGGGGGGAGGACAATGTCCGCTACTTCAGTTGTTTCAGTTAAAAACGGGTCCTGTACAACCACAAAGGCTTTTTCCATTGCAGACTTTACCCTTGGAAGGTTCGGCAGGGAGACAAGTGGATTGGTATGGATATTCCAGAAGAATCCAATTTGTCCTTTCTCCATCAATTCTATTTGTTTGATGATGCCCTTCTCAGGTCCGACAGCTAGAGAAGACTCTTCTACATTCCATAGCTCCGCAATCTCGCGAAGATGTTCGGGATTCTCTGGATTACGGTTGCCCGGATAGGTTCCCACTCCACCTACCGTGCGGTTGCCCGATGAACTTGGCTGGCCAGCCATATGAAGTGGCCCACTGCCCGGCTTGCCAATCAGTCCTCTCATCAAGTGAAGATTGTTGATAGCCACACAAGCTGCCGTTGCATCACTACTCTGGAATGCCCCTTGGAGTGTGGTAGAGACGAGACTCTCCGTCTGTCCGAGCTGTTCAGCCGCCATTCGGAGCATTTCAACCTCTATCCCTGTCTCTCTGCTTGTTTTTTCCAATGTCCATTCTTCCACGGACGCTTTCATTTCATCAAATTGGACGGTATGCTCTCCGATAAACTCTTTGTCCAGCCGGCCTTGGTCGATGATTTCCCTGATCAACCCGTTCATTAAAGCCACATTGGTGGCAGGCTTCAATGCCAGATGCAGATCGGCTTCCTTGGCTGTAAGAGTTTCTCTGGGATCCACTACGATAAGGTATGGTTTCCCTGTTCTTTTTTTCCTTTCCATGATCCGTTCGAAAAATACACTGCCTGTTTCAGCGGGATTGTGGCCGAACAGCATGATAGTGTCTGCTATGTCCACGTCTTCAAAGGAGGCCGGGACACCGTCGGAACCGAATGATTCCAAGAGACACCATTCTGTCGTTGCTGTACAGAGGCGGGTATTCGCATCGAGCAGATGGGTGCCGATCCCGGCTCTGCCGATTTTGGCAATTGTATAGTAGTCTTCGAGAAAACCCTGGCCGGTTGAATAGATAGCCACTCCGTCACCGCCATTTTTCTGGATCACTTCCTTTGCTTTTTGTACCATCAGATCCATGGCTTCCTCCCATGTCGCCTTCTCCAGATTCCCTTGGTTATTCCGGATCAGTGGGTGAAGGAGGCGGTCGGGACTATTATTCGGCTGCCATTGGTACTCTGCCTTTGGATCTAGTCTTCCCAAGTTGATCGAATGATCTTTATTTCCTCGGACACCTGCAATCTTTCCATCCTTGACCGCAATTTCACATCCGCAGCCGATGGAGCAGAGGTTACAGGTGCTGTGGACCCATTTATCTACAGCATCTTTCCTATCCATGTTTTGGTCTGTCTTTTGCTCTCCCCATGCCATGATGAAAACCTCCTTCTATTTTTCCGTGTAGAATGTTGGAACGATATAAGGGATATGTGCTTCCTTCATAAAGTCTTCTTCATCCGGCAGTGCTTCTTCCAATTCTTCTTTCATCTCATTGAATAACTCTTCCATCTCCTGAAGTGTCTGCTCTTCCAACAACTTGTTCTGGCTGCATATCCGTTTCCAGCTTTGAAAAAGCAGTTTCTCCGTTTCATCATCCCGGTATATGACTTTCAGCCATTCGACCAATTCGGAATATTGTGGCACATCCTCTTCCTTCAGGTAGGATAGCAGTTTGTCCAGGGTGTCCTGCTTTTCCCGGAGAATCAAATGAACTCTTTCTTCCAGAGGGTCCTCCGGAAAATATCGGTGTTCAAGCAGTCTGTCTGTAAGATCTTTGACTTTGGAAAAAGCCCTGTAGATATGATCGATTTCTTGACGTTTTTGTGCATCCAAAAAAATCCCTCCCGAGAATTATTCTCTTGGCAGGACCCGATTGTTGATAGGTACTAGCTCAATCTGTAAGTCTTTTATATATTCCCGTTGGAATGGTTGCTTAAACTAGCAGGAGAGGCTGAGAGTCTGGTAGTGGAGGGGTGGCTGCTTTCCGGGCGGAGGGGCAAAACGCCCGGAAAGCCTGCAGTATTAGAATAATTCATCTTCCAATGCTTCCGTGTCAATTAGGAAGTAGCCTGATTTATCTGTGGAGAGGAGATTTTTCTTTTTCAGCTGGGTAAGGGTCCGGCTTACTGTTTCCCTGCTGGAACCAATCATATTCGCGAGTTCCCTGTTGGTGAATTGAGTCGTAATCTTTACATCGCCACCGTCTAATTCGGTGCCATTATTTTTCGCCAGCCTGAGCAGGAGCAGGATAATCTGCTCATAGGTGTTGTGCAGGATCTGCTCTTCCAATCTGCTTTGCAGATCAACGATACGGTCGCCAAGCACCCGAAGCAGTTTGACACTGGTCTCGGGGTGGGTAAGCAAAAAGTTCTCGAAGGACTCGATCGGGATATACAAAAGGACCGCATCTTCAATCACCTGAGCATGTGCCGGATAGTCCCCTTTGCGGAAAAAGCCGAGATGCGGAAACATGTCACCGGCCTCCAGTACATTTACAATCTGTTCTTTGCCATGCAGATCTGTCTTATATATTTTAATTTTCCCCTGGTAAATGAAATAGACATTTGTCAACGGGTCCCCATGCATGAATATATGTGTGCCCCGGCGGTACAAGCGATTATGTGAAAAGTCCACAATCGGCTCCATTTCCGAATCGCTCAGTCCTTTGAACAAAGTGAAATGCTTTAATAGTTCCTTTGCGGAATAGTTATTCATGGAAAAAATCCCCTTTATCTATATACAGTCTTCCTTTCCTATTCTAGCATGCCGCAAGCCTTGATATTAACTTTTTTAACAATGTGATTAAAATCATAGGCAGCATGTGTCTTTACGCACAACAGCTTTGGGATAGAAGAGGTAGGATAAAACTGTAAACAATACATCATCAACCGGGAGGGCAAGGCAATGAAGGAAATAGTATTTGCAGAGAAACTGCATGCGCCGGATATTGAAGCGAAAATCCGCCATCCGAGGATATTTGAAGTGTTCGACGGTCTGGAGAAAGGAGAGTATTTGCAGTTATCTAATGACCATGATCCAAAACCTCTCCACTATCAATTTATTATGGAAAGAGAGGGAGAATTCACCTGGGAGTATTTGGAAGAAGGGCCGAACCGTTGGTGTGTAGCCATCGGGAAGATATAAAAAAATAGAAATTAGTTTGCTATCAAATTGACAATAGAAAGGATCGATGATTCCTATGAAGAAAGGTTTATTGGCATTCTTAGTACTTGCATTGGTGCTGTTCTTGGCGGCATGTGGTGGGGGCAGTGACGAGGTATCAGGGCCGGAAGACACAGATGACGCGACTGCGGCCGAGGAGACAGCAGAGGAAACGGAAAGTGAATCAGCAGAAGGTGAAGCTTCCAATGAAATCAATCTGACAGCTACGAACTTCGATTTGGGTGGAGAAGAATTTGTTGTGAATTCTGGAGAAGAAGTGACCTTGACCCTTACTAATGAGGAAGGGAACCATGGAGTTGCCATTGATGAGCTTGATGTAGACCTCCAGGGTGAAGGAGAAGTGACCTTTGTGCCAGAAGAGCCAGGTGAGTACACCATTTATTGTAATATTTTCTGCGGCGAGGATCATGATCAGATGACCGCCACACTGATTGTGCAATAGGAAGTGAGAAGAGCTTAGCCTACAGGCGGCTGCTCTTTTCTTATTTAATGACTGAAGTGAGGTACGTCACAACGCTATTTGGCAAGATAGGTTATACTTCAGTCAGAATTCAGGAGGGGATATCATGTTTAACCGGGATTACAATGAAAATCCGTTTATTGTTATATGGGAACTGACCAGAGCCTGCCAACTGAAGTGCCTGCACTGTCGCGCGGAGGCCCAGTATCATCGCCATCCCTTGGAACTTGATTTTGAAGAGGGGAAGAAATTGATCGATGATATATATGAGATGGATAATCCGATGCTGGTATTTACAGGAGGAGACCCCTTGGAGCGACCGGATGTATTTGACATTGCGGAATACGCCGTGCAGAAAGGGGTGCGTGTTTCAATGACACCGTCTGCAACGCCGAACGTGACAAAAGAAGCGATGAAAAAGGCGAAAGATGTTGGGTTGTCCCGATGGGCATTCAGTATTGACGGACATTGTGCCGAGGTGCATGATCATTTCCGAGGTACAAACGGATCGTTCGACCTCACCATGAATGCGATAGAATATCTGCATGAGTTGGATATGCCTCTGCAAATCAATACCGTTATATCCAAATATAATTATGAGTACCTTGATGAAATGGCCAAAATGGTGGGAGATTTAGGCTGTGTGTTATGGAGTGTATTTTTCTTGGTACCGACAGGGCGGGGGAAGGAAGAAGATATGATCTCCCCTGCAGAGCATGAGCGTGTATTCCGCTGGCTTTACAAACTGTCGAAAAAGGTGCCATTCGATATTAAAACTACCGCCGGACAGCATTACCGTCGTGTAGTCATCCAAAATAAAATGCGGGAACATAAGGGAATGAGCGATCAGGAGCATATTTTCTATGAGGATGCCCTGATGAACGGAAAAACGGGCCAGATTGATGGGTTGGGCCGCGCTCCGAAGGGAGTCAATGATGGAAACGGCTTTGTATTCATCTCCCACACCGGTGATGTCTATCCAAGTGGGTTGCTGCCGGTAAAAGCCGGCAATGTGCGCATGACCCCGCTTGCGGATATTTACCGTCATTCAGAGGTTTTCCAGAACCTTCGCAATCCGGATAAATATAAAGGGAAATGCGGGGTGTGTGAATTCCGTCATGTTTGCGGGGGTTCCAGGTCCCGTGCCTATAATGCGACTGGGGATTATATGGAGAGTGAGCCATATTGCGTCTACATTCCAAAGGTGATGAGAGAACAAATGAAAGAAGAACGGAAACAGAACAAACCAGCAAGCAACCAATAGAATTAGAGAAAAAAGCAACAGCCATGTAGTTAGGCTGTTGCTTTTGCGTCTGTTTACAAGAATAAGATGACAAGAATCCCGACAATGAAACAATAGAAAGCGAAATATTTCAGGTTCCCTCTGGCCATGATATTGATGAACCATTTCAATGCAAAATAGGAGGCAATAATGGATGCCATGAATGCGATGATATAGGGGATCATCAATGTATCGAAGTTAGGGTCGCTGACAATGTCCGTTATGGAGAGTACACTGATCCCCAAGCTCACCGGAATATAGAGAAGAAACGAGAAGCGAAGAGCAGTCTCTTGTTTCATCCCAACGAGCATAGCTGCGACGATAGTTGCACCAGAACGGCTGATGCCGGGGACGAGGGCAGCAGCCTGGGCGAAACCGACAATAAGAGCATCCTTCATACTGAGATCGCCGTCATTCTTCTGTCCGTGCAGATTGCGGATGATCCATAGGGCCGCTCCTGTAATAAGGAGAGTATAGCCAACAATCCATACACCTGCATCAGCAATCATGTCCTCAAATAAGAGGCCGAGGATTCCAGTCGGAATTGTGGCGACGACCAGAAAGATAATAAACTGGAAATCACCCTTTGCAGCTTCATCCTTTTTAGTCAGATAGAGCCAACCGTTTTTGATGAGCCGAATGATATCCTCGCGGAAGACAATCAATACAGCGATCAGGGACCCGAAATTCACTAATATTTCAAAGGAAAGACCCTTGATTTCCACATCGAATAATTCACGGAGTATTACCAGGTGCCCACTGGATGAAATGGGAATAGGTTCTGTAAACCCTTGGAACAGCCCCAATACAAGATATTTAACCAACGTCCAAAGTTCTGTCATTACTTCCATAGAGAGTCCTCCTCAGTTCTTCAATTCTTCAATTCTACCTCCATTAGACGAGTCACCATAAACCATTCGTTTGAATAGCCTAAATGGTGAGGAGGTTGTTATAAATGAACACAAATTATCAACATATGTATGAACAATGTAAGAATCATATGCATTCCTATGTGCTTGCTGAAATGGTGGATGGCACGAAAGTAGACGGCATCATCACTGGTTTGGATAATGAAAATGTTTATTTTGCAGTACCAGTTGGGGGAGAGAATCAGGCATATGCGGAGCATGATTACCGGAACGGTTATCCTGACGAACGTATATTCGGATACCCGGGCTATGGCTATCCAGGGTATGGTTATCCGGGTTATGGCTATCATCGACCGCCGAGAAGGTTTCGTCGACTTATCCTGCCGCTCGCCGCATTGGCAGCGCTAAGTGTACTCCCTTGGTATTAATGAATGGTTCATAGGAAGAAGTTAGTTTAACTGCAAAAAGAAACCCTTGCCCACATTCCTTGCAGGCAAGGGTTTCCCTACTAGTTTTGCTCGCTTTGGCCGCCGAGTGCTCCGCCACCTAATACGAATACAGCCACCGAGAGGATTCCGGCAAGGATCACGGAGTCCATGACAGCGAAAGGCTCCCCACCCATGCTTGTCAATACATAGGAAATGGCGAAACTGATCAGCAGCGCCCAAACAATTGTCATTATGTATTTCATGCTTAACACCTCAACTTTTAGGACTGGTTTTCATCATCTTCGTCATCATTCATGTTGTCATTATACTCATTCAGTTTACCAAATTTGGCAGACAAAGCAAAGTATTTTTATTCTTAATGAAGGGCGTCTTTGGGCCAATAAAGAAATTACATAGACAATCCAAGGAGGAGAAAATATGAATATACTCGTTTCAAACTGTAACCATTGGATTGGATGGCATGTTGTAGAGGATCTACTATACCAGAACTGCCATGTCCACGCGATGATTGACAAGGGAGTAAGAGAGGACCTACTTCTTTTCTTCGGGCGGAACAGCAATCTCACCGTGTTGGATGATGAGACAGCACTGTCGGCAAATTATGAGGCGATGATTGCGATTAATGAAGTCCCTGGATTCCAGGTCAATCACTACGATCGTTGCCTCTATATCGGCCATAAAGCTGTGAATAACTCAGAAAACATTACGACGATTCACCCACCACTGTTGTTCGGGGAATGGATGCCGATGAACGAAGATGGCATATATGCAGAAAAGGAGTTCATACGGTTTGATTCAAAGAAGTTTAGCCAGGAGGCTATGTATATCAAGGATTTTACAAGGGCGTTAATCCAATGGGTACGGGCTGGAATACTGCCCTCGATAATAGATGCCAAAGGTCCTGCTGATAAAATGGATATGAAAAGGAAAGACTCCGTCCTTATTATGGGGGGAGGCCGGGTTCAGCAAAGGGTAGAGGCATTACAGGAACATTATAGGACATACCGACCTCTGTATTGAAATTCCCATTTCATGGCAATACTGATGTTGCTGGATAGAGTTCATTTCGGTAAAATAGGGACAGAAAGAGAAATGGAGGCCGTTTGGTGAAAAGAATCTGTTTTTTTTCCTCGATCTTCCTTACAGCCATCCTCCTGTCCGGTTGTGATTATTTTTCTGCCGGGAATATTCAGAATGTCGGCATGCTCACAGAAGGCTCAATTGATGATGAAGGATGGGTGGATAAAGGTTATCAGGGGTTATTAAATATAGGCGATACATATGAAGTGGATGTTTTCTATGAAGAGAATGTCCGGACAGAGCAGCAGACGAGGGAAGCAGTGGATGAATTTGTACGCGACGGAGTCAACCTGATTTTCGGCCATAGCAGCAGTTATGGACCTTATTTTTCCGAACTCGCTGATGACTACCCCGATGTACATTTTGTTTATTTCAATGGAGGATATATGGATGAAAATGTGACCAGTCTGAATTTCAACTCCCATGCGGTGGGATTCTTTGCAGGCATGGTGGCCGGTAGAATGACAGAGGCGGATAAGGTTGGAATCATCGCCGCGTATGAATGGCAGCCGGAAATTGAAGGTTTCTTTGAAGGGGTCCATTACGAAAATCCGCAGGCAGAGATTGAGATAGACTTTCTGAATAACTGGCAGGATGATGGTCGGGCAGCAGAGATCTACCACACAATGAAAGAGAACGGTACCGATGTTTTTTATCCGACTGGTGATAGTTTTTCCCGTTCTATCATCGAGCAGGCAGAAGAGGATGGTCTCTACGCGATCGGGTACATCGTCGACCAGTCGGACATTGATGAACGGACAGTTCTTACCAGTACACGGCAGCATGTAGATCAGCTGTATGAAACCGTTGCAGAAGAATTTGATAATGGAAGTTTGAATGGCAGCATTATCACCTATGACCTGGAGGACGAAGTCATTTCTCTTGGAGAATTCAGTCCTGATGTACCGCAAGACTTTCAGGAGAAGCTGAATGAAGAGCTGGAAAAATACAAACAGACCGGCCTGCTGCCGAACGAACGTTAAAAAGCCCGGGTGGCCGCAGATGCGGTTGCCCGGGCTTTTAATGTCCAAAAGAGAATGATAAGGGGAAATCGAAGTTGAAAAGGTGATCTTGTTTGCTGATGTCCAAAGCTTACTTGCAAAAATAAAAGGATTGGATTAAAATTAGCACCAAGTCATAAGAATTGATAATAACGATGAAATTCATTATATAAGATAAGGGGATGGAAGCATGAGCGTAGGAGTTTTGGGTGCAGGGCATTATGTACCGGAGAAAGTTCTCACCAATAACGATATGGAAAAGATTGTAGATACCAGTGATGAGTGGATCCGCACCCGTACAGGGATTGAAGAAAGAAGAATAGCGGAAGACGATGTGGACACTTCGGATATGGCTTACTTCGCAGCTGTCCATGCCCTTGAGCAATCGGGAGTGGAAGCAGATGATATTGATCTGATACTGGTCGCCACTGTGACACCGGACACACCGTTTCCATCTGTATCATGCATGCTTCAGGATCGTCTAGGGGCCAAGAAAGCGGCTGCCATGGATGTCAGTGCCGCATGTTCCGGTTTCATGTACGGTATGGTTACTGCTCAACAATTCATCCAATCAGGAGTATATAAACATGTCTTAGTCGTAGGGGCTGAGAAATTGTCTAAAATTACGGACTGGTCCGACCGTGCAACTTGTGTGCTATTCGGAGATGGCGCCGGGGCTGCAGTGCTTGGAGAGGTGTCGGAAGGGAAAGGAATCCTTTCCTTTGAACTTGGCGCAGATGGATCCGGTGGTAAACAACTTTACCAAGACGAAGAGGACCATTTGCAGATGAACGGCAGGGAAGTATTCAAGTTTGCAGTCAGACAGATGCCAGAGTCTTCTGTCAATGTCATTGAACAGGCAGGGTTGGCGAAAGAGGATGTCGACTATCTTGTGCCACACCAGGCAAATATGCGAATCATGGAATCTGCAAGGGAGCGCTTGGGGATTTCTGAAGAAAAGATGGCCACTTCTGTAAAAAGGTATGGAAATAACTCGTCGGCTTCTATACCGATTGCCTTATCAGAAGCAATCCAAGGTGGTAAAATTAAAGATAATGATTTGGTAGTGCTTGTCGGATTCGGCGGCGGCCTGACATGGGGCGCTATAGCACTAAGATGGGGAAAATAAACGAACAACCATTAGAGGAGGCAGACCATATGGAACAGAGAAGGGTGGTCATTACCGGGCTTGGGTCAATCTCTCCAATCGGTAACGACACGAAAACAATGTGGCAAAATCTTATTGCAGGTACTTCCGGCATTGATTTTGTAACCAAAGTGAACAAAGACGAATACCCGGCAAAAGTCGCCGGTGAAGTGAAAGACTTTGATCCGGCACAGTACATCGATAAAAAGGATGTACGCAAGATGGATCCTTTCACTCAATATGCGGTTGCCGCTTCAAAAATGGCCTTGGAAGATGCAGGCTTGACCATCGATGACAGTAATGCTCACCGAGTCGGAGTATGGATCGGCTCAGGGATCGGGGGAATGAAGACATGGGAGGACCAGCATACGAAGCTGTTGGAAAAGGGACCAAAGCGGGTCAGTCCTTTCTTCGTACCGATGATGATTCCGGACATGGCTGCAGGCCAGGTATCCATACAGACAGGAGCCAAAGGAATCAATTCTTGTACGGTAACAGCATGTGCCTCCGGAGCCAATTCAATTGGTGATGCATACAAGGCTGTACAGCGTGGAGATGCTGATTATATCATCGCTGGAGGAACTGAGGCACCAATTTCCAATATGGCTTTCGCCGGCTTCTCCTCTGCTAAAGCACTCTCCCTGAATGATGATCCGCAAAAGGCAAGCCGCCCGTTCGACAAAGACAGGGATGGTTTTGTCATGGGAGAAGGGTCAGGCATATTGATTCTTGAAACATTGGAGTCCGCCTTGGAACGTGATGCTCATATTTATGGAGAGATTGCCGGATATGGAGCGACCGGGGATGCTTATCATATCACTGCCCCAGCTGAGCATGGAGAAGGTGCGGCACGTGCGATGCAGCAGGCACTTGATGATGCCGGTGTAGCTCCTGAAATGATAGATTATATCAATGCCCATGGAACGAGCACTGCACTGAATGACAAGTATGAAACGGAAGCCATCAAGACTGTATTTGGAGAACATGCCCACAAGTTGGCTGTATCGTCCACAAAGTCAATGACCGGGCATCTCCTTGGCGCAGCCGGAGGAATAGAATCCGTAATTTCTATAAAAGCAATAGAGGATGGTATCATTCCAGCTACCATCAATTATGAGACACCTGATCCGGACTGTGATCTGGATTATGTGCCGAACGAGGCAAGGGAACAGGAAGTCAACACAGTTGTAAGCAACTCACTCGGGTTTGGCGGCCATAATGTTGCACTTGTTTTTAAAAAATATCAATAATAGATGAACCCGGCCTTTACCATCGGTCGGGTTTTTTTTACATATCCGGAACAGAGCTGTTGTCCTTAGCAGGCAAAAGCTGCATAAACATAGTCAGTCATGAACCTTGTCCACTCGGCATAGACTAGACTAATAGTTTGTGGACGAGCAAAAGAATTTGAGGTGTGGAGACGATGGGGTATATTTTCCTGTTTCTTATTGGTTTCGGGCTGGCTGTTTCGGGTGGCGTAACACTGATTGCTTATTTGAATTTCTTGCCTGCAGGTTTGTCCTGGCTGGACTATTTCGTTTTTGTCAAGGGGAGGATGGAAACATATCTGCTTCCGATTGGCCTCTTGATCATGTCGATCATCATTTATCGATTCCCAAACAGATTTTAAGGCGACGTAATCTGAATAAATTTCCATTTGCTGGCCATAATGTATCGTAAGTTCAGTTTACAAAGCGAGGGTTGTATATGATGTACATGCATGATGTTTGGGTCAATTGGTTCGAAGGGGAAGAGAATGGTTACAGTGTCTGCCATTTTCATGAATGGCGAAAAGAGGATAAAATCGAGTTAATGGATCAGGTTCCGCTCTTGTACATAACAGAAGATTTATACCACTACATTGAAAACGACATGCAAGACCTGCCTAAGCCAATGCTTGATTCGATCTATCGACGTGCGTACACCCGTAAAGGACAGGAGCGTACCGTATTGGAATATGGTGCAGTACTGACAGATGGAAATGATATCCTTGCAATCGACACTATCGGCTATCAGATTCCCGTCCGGAAGAGCCGTCTGATTCCAAGGCAGGAACAGATGGTATATGATATGATAAAAAAATCCAAGCCACAGTCGTTCCAATTTGAAGCTGGCGATTATGAAAAGGAGTACCACATCCTCTCCTTGTCCCCTGAGCTGATATTCGGGTTGACAAGAAGGGAGAGACAGCTGAAACACCTCTTGATGATGGGGCTTGATCAGCTGCGGACAGCCAATAATCTGGAAGAGCTTCGTTATTGGCTGACAGAATGGGACCCAAAGAATTACCCCTATATCCGTTTTATGGACGAAGACAAGGTCTGGAAAGCATTATACCATGGGGTAAAAGACGGGTGGAGCCCCTCCCACGAAGAATTATGTGCGAAGATCGTAAAAGGACAGCCATTTTTGGAGAAAATGTACGAGATGGAACAGGATACGGAAGAAAGTAAATCGAAGCAAAATTAGTCCTGAAACGCTAATAATAAAAGCCGAATACCAAGGAGGTATTCGGCTTTTATTGATGGGATGTATATAAGCAGCAGGTGCTGGCTTCCTTTACTTTTTCTTCTTTACTCTGCCAAGACCCATTGCTTTTTTCGCTTTTCGTAGTGTCTTGTTGGCGGTGTATGCCGCTTTGTCGGCACCTTCATCCAAAATATCGTCCAACTCGGCTGAGTTGATCAATTCATTATATTTTTGCTGGATCGGCTCGAGAAGCTGAATGACTGCATTGGCTGTATCTTGCTTGAAATCGCCATAGCCTTTCCCTTCATACTTTGCCTCTAATTCTTCCACAGTCTCGCCTGAACAGCTGGAATAGATGGTCAATAAGTTGGAAATGCCCGGTTTATTCTCTTTGTCATATTTCACAATTCCTTCAGAATCTGTCACCGCACTCTTGATTTTTTTCTCAATTCTCTTCGGTTCGTCCAGCATGGATATGAACCCTTTCTGGTTTTCATCGGATTTGCTCATTTTTTTAGTGGGTTCCTGCAAAGACATTATCCTCGCACCGACTTTAGGAATACGTGCTTCTGGAATGGTGAAGATATCATTGAACTTATTGTTAAAGCGCTGTGCCAGGTCTCTGGTTAGTTCCAGATGCTGTTTCTGATCTTCCCCAACAGGAACGATATCCGTGTTATACAGGAGAATATCGGATGCCATCAACGGTGGATAAGTCAACAGACCGGCCGACACTGCTTCCTTTCCAGCTGATTTGGATGATTTGTCCTTGAACTGGGTCATCCGTTCCAATTCGCCGATATAACTGATCGATTGCAGCATCCATCCCAATTGGGTGTGTGCACCTACTTCGGACTGGATGAATAAGGTCGATTTCTTAGGGTCGATTCCTGACGCCAAGTACAATGCCGCCAGAGATTTAATGTTATTTCTTAATTCCAATCGGTCCTGTGGTACCGTAATGGCATGCTCATCCACAATGCAGAAATAGCAGTCATGGTCTTCCTGTAATTCCACAAACTGCTTCAAGGCTCCCAAATAGTTGCCCAGGGTCAATGTACCACTTGGCTGGATTCCGGAAAATATCGTTTTCATCGTTTTGCCTCCGTCTTCTTCAATGATATATGGTTAGATAGTAGATCCCTTGTGGACAGGATCTTTTTTTTGCATTAAAAAAGCTCATTGTTCCCTTGAAAAACAGGGACGAATGAACCGCGGTGCCACCCTAATTACCTTACAATTTGTAAGATCACTTTACTTTTTTGTCAGCTCGGAAGTCCAATTCCAAATTACCTTGATGCTTGTTTTCACCAACCACAAGCTCTCTTCAAATCAGCGGGTACATGTACTTTCTCTTCTTCATCGCCGATGGTATGTATTTTTTTACTATTATATATATCATTGTTTTGAATTGCAAGTGTAAGCGTAATCGGGCCTAGCAAATCCATGTTCCATGTACATCACTTCATTCAGTGAAAAGAGTTAGTCTATATCCATGCAGAACGATAAAATCAATATATAGAGCCGACCCTAGGTGGGCCGGCTCTACAATCATAGGCCATTAATATTTAGTCATTAAATACTTGGGCATAGGTTTTCCAGCCACCATCCAAGTTTTTCACAGTGAAACCATTCTCTTCTAAAATCCGTGTTGCGATATACCCCCGCAGGCCAACCTGGCAATTTACATAAATTGTTTCGTCTTTCGGAAGCTCCAGCAGATGCTCTCGTAACGTATCAACCGGAATGTTTTTGGCTCCTTCAATGAACCCATTTTCCAGCTCAGCTGGGTTACGAACATCGATCAAAGTACCACCATTAGCTACTATCTCATCAATTTCACTCCATTGGACGGTTTCTAAGCCGCTTTCTACAATATTGCTGGCAACATATCCTGCCATATTGACAGGGTCTTTTGCTGAAGAATAAGGCGGAGCATAGGCCAATTCCAAATCAGGCAAATCAAGGACGGTTAAGCCGCCTTTGATGGCAGTTGCGATGATATCGATCCGTTTATCGACACCTTCTTTACCAACTGCTTGTGCTCCGTAAATAGTCCCTGTTACTTTATCAAAAACAAGCTTAAGTGCAATCGGGGAGGCACCCGGGTAATATCCAGCATGGGAAACAGGATGAACGTGGACAACTTCGTGTGAAATTCCTAAACGATCCAACGTTTTTTCATTATTACCAGTAACAGCTACTGTGTAATCAAATACTTTTGCAATGGATGTTCCAAGTGTCCCTTTATAGCTTACTTTTTTTCCATAGATGTTATCAGCTACAGCCCGGCCCTGCCTGTTCGCCGGCCATGCCAGTGGAACCATGGCTGGTTGCCCATTCATATAGTCCTTCACTTCAATCGCATCACCGATTGCATATATATTCGGGTCATTGGTTTGCAAATATTCATTTACTTGAATTCCACCCCGTTTCCCGACGTCTAGTCCAGCTTCTTTTGCCAGCTCATTTTCTGGACGGACCCCGATAGACAGAAGGATGAAATCTGTGGTGATTTCCGTACCATTTTGAGTGATTACCTTTGTACCGTTTTCCTCAAAAGACTTGACCCCATCGTTCAAGAGGAGATGGATGCCTTTTTCTTTCAAATGCTTATGAATGATAGCTGCCATTTCATAATCAAGCGGGGCCATTACCTGCTCCGCCATTTCCACAACAGTTACCTCCATACCTCTTTCATGGAGGTTTTCTGCCATCTCCAATCCTATAAAGCCCCCGCCCACGACCACCGCATGTTTCGGCTTTTCGTTGTCGATAAACGACTTGATACGGTCTGTATCAGGGATGTTTCGTAAAGTGAAGAGAGCGGCAGCGTCCTCAATACCTGGTATGGGAGGGACGATCGGCCTTGCCCCAGGTGAGAGAATCAATTCATCAAACGTTTCTTCATACTTTTCATTCGTTTGTACATTTCTCACTACAAGGGATCTTTTTTCACGGTTGATTTGGATAACTTCACTGAACGTCCGTATATCCAATTTGTATCTGCTAGCCATACTTTCGACCGTTTGAACCAGTAATTTTTGACGGTCTTTGATGGTTTCTCCTATATAGTAAGGTAATCCGCAATTCGCAAAGGATATGTGTTCCCCTTTTTCGAACATGACGATCTCTGCATGTTCGTCCAGTCTCCTTAACCGTGCTGCAGCAGTTGATCCTCCAGCAACTCCACCTACAATGACGATTTTCTTTTGCATGCTTTCATCTCCTGTTTTACCCATAATTAAGTTATGCGTTAATAATATACCTGTCGGGGTATAATGTCAACTGAATCTTATTCGCTGCTCTTAAAGTTCCGACTTTATCTAAAGAAGGCTGAGTTTTTTCTCCGAATGTATGGACAAAAGGATTTCCATTTATTCTCTGAATTAATTTTACCGTGGAAAGCAGATGATAAAAAAAGAGTGGAGATCAATTTCTCGAGAACGAATTCGAGTTTTTAAAAAGGAGGATCATTATGGAAAGTACCAGTTATCAAGGTACAAATAAGATGATTGCAGGAATCGTATTTGGTGTCATTACATTCTGGTTATTTGCTCAAGCAATGGTAAATATTGTTCCTGCAGTACAAGAGGATCTAGGGGTTGAGATGACTGCGTTAAACATTGCCATCAGTTTGACTTCCCTCTTTTCTGGACTGTTCATTGTTGTGGCAGGTGGTTTAGCAGACAGAGTGGGGAGGAAGAAAATAACCTACGTGGGTTTGATTTTAAGCGTGGTTGGTTCACTGCTCCTAGTGCTTGCACAAGGTGCCGTATTGTTGATTATCGGACGTGTACTGCAAGGGTTATCTGCTGCATGTATCATGCCTGCTACCATTGCTTTGATGAAAGCCTATTTCGAAGGTGCAGAAAGACAACGAGCACTCAGCTACTGGTCCATCGGTTCGTGGGGAGGTTCTGGAATAACTTCCTTTGCCGGAGGAGCCATTGCAACGTACATGGGGTGGAAGTGGATTTTCATATTCTCTATTATTTTCGCCTTGCTAGCGATGTGGCTGATCAGGGAAGTTCCGGAAAGCAAAGCTAAAACATCTGGGAAATTCTCGTTCGATTACGGTGGGTTGGGAATCTTCATCATCACCATGGTTGCAATCAATGTCGTTATTACACAAGGTGCAGACTTTGGATGGACTAGTCTGCCGACACTCATTTTGGCGGCAGTATCGATTGCAGGGGTAATTGTGTTCGTAAAATATGAGTCAAACAGAGAACATGCTCTAATCGACTTTGAAATATTTAAAAACAAACCATATACTGGTGCTACTGTCTCCAATTTCCTGTTAAATGCCGTTGCAGGTACATTGATTGTAGCTAATACGTATGTACAAGTAGGTCGTGGGTTCACTGAATTTCAATCTGGGATGCTTTCTATCGGTTATCTGATTGCCGTCCTGGGCATGATTCGTGTTGGTGAAAAATTAATGCAAAAGACTGGTGCCAAAAAGCCGATGATTTGGGGGTCGTCCATTACGTTGGTTGGTGTTGCCGTGATGGGATTGACATTTTTACCAGGTGTTATTTACACCATCACCGTCTTTGTCGGATTTGTGCTATTCGGCTTAGGACTTGGCATGTATGCAACACCATCGACAGATACTGCAGTTGCTGCAGCACCAGATGAAAAGGTTGGAGAAGCTTCCGGTGTGTATAAAATGGCAAGTTCTTTAGGAAACGCTTTTGGTATCGCGATTTCTGCTACCGTATATAGTACTGTGGCAGCAGCGAGCAATGTTCATATATCCGCAACCGTCGGAATCATCACGAATGTAGCTTTCGCTGCTGTATCGCTGTTATCCGTTTTGATACTGATCCCAAGCGATTCCAAGAAAAGAAAGAAATCGGGCAAAGTCATCGAACAACGTACTTGATTAGCAGGACAGGTTTGTCTTGTCCTGCTTGGCCATGAATCGAAAGGAGATGATGTTCTTGAAAGAACAATTGATGAAAATGTTGGAAGAGCGAGAAGATGAAATGATTGAGATCCGCCGTCATTTGCACGAGAATCCTGAGCTCTCATTTGAAGAGGATAAAACAGCGGAATATATCGCTGAATTTTACAAGGATAAGGATGTAGAGGTGGAAACGGAGGTGGGAAATGGCCATGGAATCGTTGTCACGATCAAAGGCGCCAAGCAAGGTAAGACCTTGGCATTGCGGGCAGACTTCGATGCACTTCCTATCACTGAGGAAGCTGATGTTCCTTTCAAGTCAAAAAACGAAGGAGTGATGCATGCATGTGGGCATGATGCACATACAGCCTACCTGATGGTTCTGGCAGATTGTCTTGCGGAATTGAAAAATGACATGCAGGGTACCGTGAAAATCATTCACCAACATGCAGAAGAAGTGCCTCCCGGAGGAGCAAAAAGTATCGTGGAAGCAGGGGCACTGGATGATGTAGATGCCATCTTTGGCATCCATGTTCTGCCGATGGGGCCTGCCGGTACGGTTGGCTATCATAGTGGATATTCCTTTAATGGCCGGGCTTATTTTAAACTCAAGATTCAGGCGAGTGGAGGGCATGGCTCTTCACCGCATAAGGCAAATGATGCTATTGTAGCCGGGTCTTATTTTGTAACTGCTGTCCAATCGATCGTCAGCCGCAGAGTGAATCCACTGAATGCCGGTGTAGTGACAGTTGGTTCATTTGATGGAAAAGGAACCTTTAACGTGATCAAAGACAGTATCGAACTGGAAGGGGACATACGTTTTTCAAATGATGAAACAAAAGAAGTGATCGATAAAGAATTTCACCGGGTTGTAAGAGGGGTGGAGGAATTATTCGGTGTAACCTGTGAACTCACATATGAACATGATTATCCTCCATTGTACAATGACCCGGAATTGACTACTTTTGTAGCAGATACGTTGAAAGAAGTTGAAGATGAGGATATTAAGGAAGTAAAAGAATTCCCTAAGATGGCACCATCAGATGATTTTGCGTATTTCCTGGAGAAGGTTCCTGGTTCTTACTTTTATATTGCTTGTACACCAAAGGGGATGGAAGAACCATACTTCAACCATCATCCGAAATTTGATATAGATGAAGATGCAATTCTTGTCGCAGCCAAATCGGTAGGCCATGTTGCGTGCAGTTACCTAGCGATGGACAAATAATAAGGGTTTTTAGGTATGGAAAGGTATGCCGGTGCGTGGTTTTATAAGCAGCACGGGGCAGGGTGTACGCCGCGGTCCTGAAAGGATCGGAGCGCGGCGGCTGTAGTTGTGATAATTAGTGATTAATTAGCAGTTGAACAAGAGTTTCGCACAAGGATATTTCCCCAATTAAACCAGTTATTGGTTCAATTATTCGACGTATTCCGATATACTAAATTTAAAAACTAGAATTGGAGATTGAGAGCAATGGGGAAATTTCAGCAAACGATTTTGGCAGTGACTAGTGTTCTCCTGTTCAGTGCCTTGTTGCCCGCAGCAGTTCATGCAGAAGAAGAGACGGTCAGAGCCACTCCACATGCGGAGCGCCAGACAAGCATTGAACTATTGGATACGGAACAGCAGATGGCGCGGTTCACTTATGATTCCGGCTACGATTTTGAATATCCAGACGCGGTGCGAGGAATTTATGTAACCGGGAATTCTGCAGGTGGAAGCCGGTTCGAGTCACTCGTAAATCTGCTGGATGAATCAGCACTGAATTCCATGGTTATTGACATAAAAGAAGATAATGGGAATTTGACATTCGAACCGGAGGAAGGTTCACCGTACGAGGATATTGCCGAAAACTTCATTGGTGACCCGAAAGGCATGATGCAAGTCATGGAAGAAGAAGGGATATATCCTATCGCCAGAGTGGTCGTCTTCAAAGACAACGAACTGGCCGAAAAACGCCCAGATCTGTCCTTCCGTCAAAATGGCGAAGTATGGACCAACGGCAAAGGGGAATCTTTTGTAAACCCGTTTGAAAAAGAAGTTTGGGACTATAATGTAGAAATTGCTAAAATGGCGGCTGAAATGGGCTTCCAGGAAATTCAGTTTGACTATGTCCGTTTTCCGGAAGGGTTTGAAACCCGTGATGATGTGCTGGAATACAGCGAAGGCGATTATGCGGATATGGAAATGGACAATGTAGACAAGCGGGTGGAAGCTGTGAGTGATTTTGTAGCCTATGCCAGAAAAGAACTGGAATATTATGATGTAGATGTCTCCGTAGATATATTCGGGTATTCAGCCACGATCGAAGAAGCTCCGGGAATCGGCCAAAATTTCTCGAGGATTGCCTCCAATGTGGATGTAATTTCGTCGATGATCTATCCAAGTCATTGGGGATCTTATTTTGGGATTGAAAAGCCGGACACCGAACCATATAACCTGGTGAATGAATATGCAAAAGTTGAAAATGAAGTGCTCGGCCAGTTGGAGGACCCTCCAGTGTCACGGCCATGGTTACAGGATTTCAGTGCTCCATGGTTGTACAGCGGACCAACTTTTGTATATGGCAAAGAGGAAGTCGAAGCGCAGATACGTGCTTTGTATGACAATGGAATCGATGAATTCCTTCTATGGGATTCAGGCAACAGTTACACAGAAAATGTGGATTATATGATAGGAAAATAACAAAAAAGGCAGATTACCTCCCGAAGGTGTCTGCTTTTTTAATGATTTTGCCTATAAATGGGCATAATAAGGATAGAATCATATCTCACAGCATTTAACAAAGAGGGACATCTCCGTTATAATGAAACCGACTACTAAAAATAAGGAGTAGATCAATGAACTGGTATGAAAAGCTGAAAGAGTATTTCCCGGTAGAAGAAATGAAATCCAAGGAACATATGGAACGGCTTCTCGCAGAAAAAGGGGATGTGTACTTCAAGGATGAAAGTCCACAGCATGTGATGATGTATGCCGAATTTGAAACATTCATTTTTATCGATTATGTGTGGGTTTCCGCTGATACAAGGGGACAGGGCATCGGACACAAACTGATGGAAAAGCTTAAAGAGAGGAATAAGCCAATCATTCTGGAAGTCGAGCCTGTGGATTATGATGATTCGGACACCGAGAAAAGACTCCACTTTTACCGCAGGGAAGGATTTACCCATGCGCAAGGTATCGGTTACTCACGCCGGTCACTGGCAACCAATGAAGAAACACCTTTGGAGATTTTGTACTGGTCTCCGAACGACGAATCTGAAGATGTAATCTATAAACAAATGAGAAAGATGTATGAAGACATCCATACTTATAAGGATGAAGAGATATACGGCAAGGCTTATCAAACGGCAGATGAAGTGCTGAGCTTTGATGAAAACAGGGAATGCGATGACATATTGGAAAACCTGAGTGTTACGGAAAAAGCATAAGAGCTGATGGAAGAGCGGTGGAGATTGTCCCCGCTCTTTTAATTGAGTCCAATTGGGCTCATTGGTAGGGAAACTCCACGGAGTTTGACGAACGCCAATCGTCCTGCAGCCACACTCGCTTACTAATGGATAATAGTATGCACAAGAAATCGGTTGCAACGTAACATGCTGTCATGACAGTATGTTACAGATTAATAGGTGATTTTTTTGGATAAAGGTGTTTAAGAAGGTGGAAATAGGGTATCTTACAATTAAAGCATTCAATCCATCTCCAATCTTTTGAAAATAACCTGATTTTTTATTGTACCTCTACCTTTCGGTTGACAAATGTAGTATAATTACATATAGGTTATTTAAAGTTATTTTAATCTGTAAAATAGTTGAATGTTTATATTACATCTATATAGAATGAGGAGTGAAGTTACATGGTAACACTTTATACCTCACCAAGTTGCACATCATGCAGAAAAGCAAAGGCTTGGCTGGAAAAACATGAGATCGAATTCAAGGAGCGGAACATTTTTTCCGAGCCATTGACATTGAATGAGATCAAAGAGATATTGAGAATGACGGAAGATGGAACAGATGAAATCATTTCCACCCGCTCCAAAGTCTTTCAGAAACTCGATGTCGATCTCGACCAGCTTCCTTTAAAAGACTTATTCAATCTGATACAGAACAACCCTGGCTTGCTTAGAAGGCCGATCATCCTGGACGAAAAGCGTCTTCAGGTAGGTTACAATGAAGATGAAATCCGCCGGTTCCTGCCGAGAACGGTTCGCACCTTCCAATTGCGGGAAGCACAGCGCATGGTCAATTAATACACATACTTAGTTTCATATGCAACGATTAAAAACGCAGATTCCTGGTGAGGGCTGTGTTTTTATTTTGCCTTGAATTTATATAGGTATAAAGGGTGACAAATCAACTGATATGGGGTAAAATATGATACTAACTCTCGTTCTATCCTAGGCATATTACTTTCCATATTGCACTTGTCTTTCATATACTGTGAGTATAACCGGAGATGGTTAGATATGTTTTAGAACGGGTAATGAATAGGTAAGAAATTGTCCACGCTATAGATATAAAAATAAGGTGAAAGTGTCTCTTCCACCATTATTTAAGAAGGGAGAGGAACAAAAATGGAAATAGAAAGAATCAATGAAAACACCGTCAAATTTTATATTTCCTACATTGATATCGAGGACAGAGGATTCGAACGTGAAGAAATCTGGTATAACCGTGAACGTAGTGAACAGCTCTTCTGGCAAATGATGGATGAGCTGAACTATAAGGAAGACTTCTCTGTAGAAGGTCCATTATGGATTCAAGTGCAGGCATTGGATAAAGGATTGGAAATTGTAGTGACCAAGGCGCAAGTATCCAAAGACGGAGAAAACATTGAACTTCCGACGGAAGATGGCGAAACTGTTGATGTACCGGTAGATAAGAATATAGAGAATATTCTCGAAGATAAATACGGCAAAAGCGAGTTGGATGAAACCAGCGGTATGAAAGAAGATAATATGTGGCTGATTGTCGGATTCAAGGATTTTGAAGATGTCATTCAGTTGAGTCATCGAATGGAAGGATTCGATGGCAGCAAGGAAGAAACACTTTATCACTTTAAAGACAACTACTATCTGTTCTTGGAGTTCTCACCGGATATGATGGATGACAAACTTCAAGAAGATGTCATCAGTCAGGTGTTGGAATTCGCTCATGACTCTGATGTAACGATTCACATGCTTGAAGAATATGGGAAGAAAATTTTTGAACAAGCTACTTTTGCTCAGGTAAGGTCCCATTTCCCGGTTAATGTATAGACACTCTGTTATAGGGTGTCTATTTTTTTGTGCAAAGCAGGATTTCCCTCTCTCCAAGAAGAATATTTAGAAGAGGAGGTGGTGAATGAATGCTTCGGGCTATTTCTTCACAAGGAAAGGCCGTAACACTTGCCACGTGTTCAAGAAAACAAATTGATTCATGGAGGACTACCGGCTCGTTTCACTGCCCATTGTGCAGACAACCAGTCATCATCAAAGCCGGAACAAGAGTAATTCCCCATTTTGCTCATCAGGCCTCCGGCACTTGTCCGGCTAGTGGGGGAGAGGGAATGTATCATGAATGGGGTAAGCTTCAGTTATATCGTTGGCTTCAAGCGCAGCGGCTGCAGGTTGAACTAGAGGCTTATTTGCCAGAAATTCACCAGCGTCCCGATCTGCTTCTTACCCTTCCTGGCAGACGAATTGCCATTGAATATCAATGCGCCAAGATACCGATCTCTCAGCTAAACGAAAGAAATAGAGGCTACATAGATGAGGGAATCATACCATTATGGATCCTCGGAGAAAAACGAATGAATCGGAGAACCACAGACCACTTCAAATTGGATCGGTTTTCCATCCATCTTGCCCACCAATTCTCTCCTGATTTTCCACTCACATTATTCTACTTCTGCCCCCATACCCTTCAGTTCCTTACTTTTCAGGATATTCACCTTACCTCTGCAGGAATGGCTATCGGGAAATTCAGACAGCAGCGTCTAAATAACCTTCACTTTCCGGATATTTTCCGCACAGTGGCATACTCGCCGCAAGACCTGTTCTCCCAATGGAAAAAAGAGAAACAGCGTTTCCGCATGAAACCAAAAAACCGACTGTATGGAAAGGAGTTGGCCTGGCATCAATGGCTGTACTTGAACGGGAGGCAGGTAGAGCGTCTTCCGTCATTAGTGTACCTTCCCGTACCCTCTCAATATATGATGACCAGTCCGCCATGGGATTGGCAAAGCCGGCTGCTGATCGATTTGCTTACCCCGCTCCCTTTAGGGCAGAAGATTTCCCTTCATCGCAGTGAACAGTTGTTACGGAAATCCATAAATTCTCCCAAATACTATCCTCTGATCAAGGAACCGGGAAATCCAGTACGCGAGTATTTTAAACTCCTGGTAGATTGTGGTTATCTCCATCCCATCGGCCATAAATTGTTTCAGAAGGTCCGGGATGTGGAATACCACCAGCATATTGAACAGTCCACTGCTGCGGATGACGAACTGATGGATTATCTTGCAGACAAGTCAAAAGGCAAAATAAAGGCATGAATCCCGCCTTATTCGTTATACTAAGAAAATAAGGCATTTCTGCAGGAATTTTATGCCATATCAAGAATAGTAATGGGAAAGAAGAGTAAAAGGAGGAATTTATTGTGGCTGCAAAGGAACTACCGAAAAGAAGTGAAGTGCCTCATGATCGGACATGGAGGCTGGAAGATATTTTTACCACGGACGAAGATTGGCAGGCTGAGTTGAAAAGTTTGCAGAATGATATTCCGCAGATAGAGGCGTTCCAAGGTAAGTTGGATGAATCCTCCCAGACCTTGTATGACGTCCTGAAGTTGCAGGATAAGCTATCTGAACGCTTGGGCAGACTGTTTACATACGCGCATATGCGCTATGACCAGGATACGACCAATTCTTTTTATCAGGGATTGAACGCCCAGGCAGAAAATGTCCTGACCAAGGCTTCAAGCTCCATGAGTTTCATTGTACCGGAAATCCTTTCCATGGACGAAGAGAAATTGAGAGGTTTTCTGGAAGAAAACGAAGACTTGCAAGAGTATCGGAAAACGCTTGATGAGATCAACCGCCAGCGTCCCCATGTTTTGAGCGAGAAAGAAGAGGCGCTTCTGGCAGAAGCATCCGAACCGATGTCAAATGCTTCACAGACATTCAGTATGTTGAATAATGCTGATTTGACATTCCCAACCATCAAAAATGAGGATGGGGAAGAGGAAGACCTTACGCACGGCCGTTACATCCGTTTCCTTGAATCCCAGGACAGGAGTGTAAGAGAGGCTGCTTTCAAAGCGATGTATGAGACTTACGGCAGCTTTAAAAATACTTTCGCATCCACTTTGACCGGTGGAGTTAAACAGCATAACTTCAACGCAAAAGTGCGTAATTATGAATCCGCCCGACAAGCCGCACTGGACAACAACAATATTCCTGAAAAGGTATATGATAATCTGGTGGAAGCGGTCAACGATAACCTGCATCTGCTGCATCGATACACGAAACTGCGCAAAAAAGTTCTTGATGTCGATGAATTGCATATGTATGATCTCTACACACCGCTTGTCCAGGACGTGGATATGAAGATTCCTTATGAGAAGGCACAGCACTATGTCCTTGAGGGCTTGAAGCCGTTGGGTCAGGAATATGTGGACATAGTGAAGGAAGGGTATGACAACCGGTGGATTGATGTCGAAGAAAATAAAGGGAAGCGCAGTGGTGCTTATTCTTCCGGAGCATATGGGACCAATCCATATATACTGCTGAATTGGCAAGACAATATCAATGATACTTTCACGCTTGCACATGAACTGGGCCATTCGGTACACAGCTACTACACTAGAAAAAATCAGCCGTTCCGTTATGGCAATTACTCCATCTTTGTGGCGGAAGTGGCTTCAACCACCAATGAGGCGCTTCTGAATGACTACCTGTTGAACAATCTAGAGGATGACAAACAGAAACTTTATATACTGAATCATTTTTTGGAAGGTTTCCGTGGGACTGTGTTCCGTCAGACCATGTTTGCTGAGTTTGAACACGATGTCCATAAGCGTATGCAGGATGGAGAAGCGATGACTGCCGAGAAATTGACAGAGATCTACTATGCACTGAATCAGAAATACTTTGGTGACGAGGTTGTCTCTGATGAAGAAATTGGTCTCGAATGGGCACGCATACCACATTTCTATATGAATTATTATGTCTATCAGTATGCAACCGGGTATTCCGCAGCCACCGCACTGGCTAATGGCATTCTCGAAGGCAAAGACGGTGCCGTGGACCGCTATATCGACTTCCTGAAGGCAGGGAACAGTGATTATCCAATCGAGGTGCTTAAAAAAGCTGGTGTCGATATGACATCCAAACAGCCAATCCTCGATGCTCTGGCTGTATTTGAAGAAAAACTGAAAGAGATGGAAAATATGCTGCTATAGAAAAAGAGAGACCGGGTGGTCCCCTATAAGGGACTATCCGGCTCTTTTGGATAGAATTAAATAATAAGAGAGATGTTCAACGGCCGCCCCGGTAGGCTCGTTTATGGGTAAAGGAATAGAGGGTCAAGTAAATCGACAGGAAAAGGATGGGAAGCGTGAGGTAGATAGGGATGATCTGCATAAGGCCGAATAAGTTCAGAACAAGTGCGAAGAAGGTTAAAGCAAGAAATAGGACAGGCAAGAAATCCCGCATGTACACCACTCCTTCTCAATTTTTCGGTTTACTGTACTATATGACGGAGAATTTTGCATTAGAAGTGACAGATTTGTGAAAGGAAGAACATGTCTGTTGATTATTTTAAGTAATGTTGTTATGATTACAATGTAAGTTCAAAACAAACAAAAACCCCTTTGTTTGATCATGAAACTTTCTCCCATCCCCCTTTGTATGAATACAAAGAGAGATAAAGGATACACGCTGCCCCGTGTATCCTTTTCTTTTTGTCTTTAGGGCAGGTGTTCCTGTCATTCTCCATTTATTTGAAACTCCACTCCTTCAACAAATAAAAAAATCTTGTGCCAGCCAGTTGGGCGGGCGCAAGATTTGATATCATGTTACTCTATCCAGTATATTTCCAGAAGGAGCCATACTTGACTGGTATCCGTTCCACCTTCTGGCGTAATTGAAGTTTTTTCATTTCCCGTTCTGTTTTTGCCTCCGTCCAATCATATACGACGGAGATCTCTTTATCACCTACTGTACCGTAGAAGGACAGGAAGTCTTCCAGCGGTGGCTTTTCAGAAGGGATTGGAGACTTTTGCAGGATCTCACTCAGTACACGTACATAGATATCATAAGGATAGAGCCCGGAGATCTTAATTCCCTCTTCCTCAACCAGTTGATTGAAGAAGACAATGGTCGGGATATAGTCCACATCCATTTCCTGGGTCAATGTCACATCACACTGGAAGGCTTTTTTCGCAGACGAAGAATGGAGATCTTCCCGAAATTCTGGCACGTCAAGTCTTGCTTCTTTTGCACATTGGATGAGGACGAGTTCATCGGATATATCCTTCTTTTTCAGGAAGACACTCTCCTGCAGTTTACGGAGAAAAATCCTTCCAGCTTTTTTTCCTTGGAGTTCCGCAGCCTTGATCGCCAAGGAGGCTATCCAAGGGTAGGAAACAGGGTTCTCAATCCAAAGATCTCCATCACAGCACATTCCGGTCCGTTTCGCCGTTGTTTCCCATATATCTTTCATACGCCGCGGTTGGTCGAATGAATCTTTATTCAACGAATTTAAATGGCCGCTGATAATGGGTCGCAATGTGAAAAATCGGCCGTATTCAATAGACAGCTTCTTCAGGTAAGGTTCCAAAGACCAGCATTCCGGACAAAGGGGATCAATGAACACATACATCTCAATCGGCTTTTGGAGCAAATCAAGAAAATTGTAATTCTCGGATGTGTGGGTGCGGTTTGAACGCCTGAGCCCAGTTTGATTCCAGCTCACATTGATTCTCCTTTCATTCTGGTGTGTTCATCATGTGATTGGCTGTCATAGTTAACCTTTCAAAGATGGCTGTACGATAAGGGTCTTCAATTCCTGCCTCCATCAATGCTTCTTTCATGCATGCAAGCCATGCATCCCGGCGTGTTGGTGTGATCGGGAAAGGCAGATGCCTTCTTCTCATCATCGGGTGGCCACGTTCTTCTTCATACAACCTGGGACCGCCAAGGAACTGGGTCAGGAACAACTCTTGCTTTCTCGCTGTTTCTGACAGGTCGTCTGGGAAAATCGGTGTGAGGGAAGGATGTTTGCCTACCTTGGAGTAAAAGGCTGTAACCAGTTTATTTATTGTATCGGCACCGCCGATGGCTTCATAAAGTGTACCATGTTCTGTATTGGTCATTGTTTATTCTCCTTACCGCCTTGAGAACGGTGATAGATGGAATTTTAAGCATTCATCATTAAGAATGTAAACTTCCTGTTGTATTATTATTTTAGCAACGTAAAGGTGCTTGGGCAACTTTTCTGATTCACCTCAACACCCCTGGGCAACTATGCTTTGGCTATGCTATCAAAAAAACGCTGGATCTTATTCGGAGTCTTCCGGCGTTTGAGATTGTGTTCTGTCAATAATTCGTCGAACCTGGCAGTACCCAGCTCTTTGGAATCAGCTTCAAGCTCCAATTCATAATCTTCTCTTCCATTATATGTGCTGTAATCCAGCACAAGAAGAACTCCTCGATGTTCAATCTCCCGACGGCTGGTAGTGAGACTTCCATAATACTCCAAGTCTTCATGTAGAATGCCTTTTTCCTCCAATTGTTGTCCCACATTCGGCTTGAAAATAAAATCACCATTCAGCCAAGCGTCCACTTCATTCCTTGTCAGTCTATCATGGGTTTCCAGAAGTCCGTCTGGGTGGGGTTCTTTCAGCGTCAACTGGTATTCTCCGCCTTTCTCCCTTATTCTTAATGCACTGCCATGTTGTTTCAATGAAAATTCAGTCGTTTCGAAGTAATGGTTTGTTTGAATCTTCCCCGAATCGGGAAAGGGAAGGCTGGTTAGTAAACGCTGAAATTCTTCTTTCGTCAGCAGGTTCTTATACTCTATTTCTATTTCTTGTGTCATGTCATATTCGCCTCCAAATTCCTTGCAAAATAAGTTATTATTGATTATGGCGAATTTGTGTTGGTTATGCAAAGGTTAGCCATTTCGTTGTGTTGTGATAAAATGAACCTGACAAGAATTTGAGGCGGTGTTGAATGTGAACTGGGAAGCAATGCTGGCACCTTACAGGCAAGTTGTGGAAGAATTGAAAGTGAAATTGAAAGGGATGCGGTCGCAATTTGAACATGAAAAAAGGCATTCCCCGATTGAATTTATCACAGGAAGGGTTAAACCGGTCGCGAGCATATTGGAAAAAGCGGAGCGACGGAAGATCCCTATAGAAAAACTCGAAAAAGAAATGCAGGATATTGCCGGTGTTCGGGTAGTCTGCCAGTTTGTGGATGATATCTATACAGTCGTCGATATGATTCATCAGCGTCGAGACATGAGAGTCGTTGCTGAAAAAGACTACATATCCAATAAAAAAGACAGTGGTTACCGATCCTATCATATGATAGTGGAATACCCAGTGGAGACGATTGATGGGATGAAGATCATCCTTGCAGAGATCCAGGTTCGTACATTGGCGATGAATTTTTGGGCAACTAATGAGCATTCGTTGAATTATAAATATCAGGGAAGTATTCCGAAAGAAATCAAGGAAAGGCTGCAGCGCGCCGCAGAGGCGGCTTTTAAATTGGATGAGGAAATGTCCAAGATCAAGAATGAAGTACAGGAAGCACAGCGGATTTTTCATCGGAAATAAACCAGCGGGAGGGAGAGGCGTCCATCATGAAATTCAAGATTGTATCAAGAGGAGACGAAAGGTCACAGAAAATCAAAGCGACAATGAAGCAGTATTTGATCGAGTTCGGATTGGAATATGACAGGGAAGAACCGGAATTGGTCATCTCGGTCGGAGGAGATGGCACATTCTTGGAAGCCTTCCATCGCTACAACCACCGTCTGGAGTCGACAGCCTTTATTGGAGTACATACCGGCCACCTAGGCTTCTATGCCGATTGGACACCAGAAGAAGTGGAGAAGCTGATCATCGAGATTGCAAAAACCCCTTTTCAAATTGTCGAGTATCCACTGTTGGAAGTAATCATCCGGCCGAAGACTGGGAAAGAAGACCGTTATCTTGCTTTAAATGAATCGATGATTAAGACAGCTGAAGGTTCCGTTGTATTTGATGTACAGATCAAGGGTGATCACTTCGAGACCTTCCGTGGGGATGGACTATGTGTATCCACACCATCGGGCAGTACCGCCTATAACAAGGCGCTGGGAGGTGGAATCATCCATCCCTCCATCGAAGCGATCCAGTTGACCGAAATGGCGTCGATCAACAATCGTGTTTTCCGTACCATCGGTTCGCCATTGATATTGCCGAACCATCATACCTGCCTATTGAAACCGATGGTCGATAAGAGCTTTCTTATCTCCATCGATCATGTGACGTCCACTTTTTCAGATGTCAAATCGATTCAATGCCGGGTGGCAGAAGAGCGTGTACGTTTTGCCAGGTTCCGCCCATTCCCATTCTGGGACAGGGTCCGTGAATCATTCATCTCCGATGACGCTGATTTGTAGGGGGATTCTGGTATGAAATGGATAATAGAGGAAGGGCTAAAGGGGATGACGATCCGTGATTACCTTCAGCAGGTGCACGGATTTTCCCGAGCCATTCTGAAAGCAGCAAAATTTGATGGGGGAACGATCAAGGTAAACGGACGAGAGAAGACTGTCCGTTTTTCACTGTCAGCGGGTGATGAATTGGAGATTGTTCTGCCTGCAGAAACGATTGGACAGAACCTTCATCCTGTCGAGATGCATATCCCCATCCTGTTTGAGGACGATGATATTGTTATTATAGATAAACCGGCCGGTGTCCCGGTAATGCCATCATACAACCATCCCGTCTGTTCGATTGCGAATGGACTGTTAGGCTATTATCAGAGAAACCAGATTCCTTATACCATTCATGTGGTGACACGTCTGGACAGAGATACATCCGGCCTCATGCTGGTTGCCAAACATCGGTTGAGCCATTCCCTGTTGTCTGCCTCACAAAAAGCGGGGAACTTACACCGCATGTACCATGCGGTGGTGGAAGGATTTCTTGAAAAGGAGCAGGGAACCATAGATGCTCCGATTGGCAGGAAAGAAGGATCCATCATTGAACGAACGGTGACTTCGGAAGGGAAGAAGGCGGTGACCCATTACAGGACACTGGCTTCTCCTGATCAACGTACGTTGGTAGAGGTGAATCTGGAAACAGGCAGGACCCACCAGATCCGGGTACATTTTGCCCATATTGGTCATCCGCTGGCAGGAGATGATCTGTACGGAGGGTCTTCATCTTTAATCGGACGCCAAGCACTCCATTGCGTTCAATTGGAAGTGGAACATCCAGCAACGAAGAAACAAATGATCTTTACTTCCAGCCCTCCTGGTGATATGAAGCAACTTATCAGTCGCTGAAATAGCTGAACTTTTCTTCGACAAACGGCTGGCGGGATGGGACAGAGACCGTTTCTTCCTCTGGCAGACGGAAAGCGGTGAGCGCATTTCCAAATACACATCCAGTGTCTATGTTGATTGTCTTGTTCACCTCTCTTGGTTGCTGAACAGGTGTATGTCCATAGACAATCCAACGGCTCCCCTGGTAATTCTGGGACCAATCACGCCGTACCGGTCTACCGTCATCATAGAACTCACCGGTCGTATCCCCATATAGTACAAAGGATTTCACACGCTTATCGTGCCGGCCGATCAATGATTCTTTGATCCCGGCATGGGCGACGACCGCTTGTACTTCTTCAATCTCAAGGTACAGAGGGGAATGTTCATATAAGGACATGAACCTTTTTTTTACGGCATTTTGCCGACTGGAAGAGAGTACCCGATATTCCTCCACCGTGGTTTCCAATCCATGTTTGATCTGAACATTATTGCCCTTGAAATAACGGTAGAGTTTATCACAATGGTTACCAGGGACATATTTCGCTCTTCTTTCACTGACCATGCTTGTCACTAAGTCGATACATCTCATGGAATATGGGCCTCTGTCCGTAATATCACCGATGAAAACAGGCATCCTTCCGTCAGGATGGGTATAAATGTCGTCATGGCTATGGTATCCGAGTGTTTCGAACAGCTCTACCAACTCTTCATAACAACCATGGATATCTCCAATTACATCGTACTTCATTTCATTCCCACCTTCTTGTAATTTTTTAGGGTAAATGGATTCCTTTTGGGGAAAAGAATCATACAAAGGGTGCTTTATTGCTATTATTAATCGAAATGAAATTATTTTTACACTTAAATTTCACAGTATGTGTACAATAAGGAACAGGACCAGCTGGGCTGTTCCCGGGAGCTTTGTGTCAGAGAGGGTGTTTGCATATGGAATCAACCAACAGATATGAACAGGAATATGAAATACTATATGAAGAACAATGGAACCAGCTGAAGGAAGCATTGGACAAGCAGGAGATGGAAGAGTTCCGGGAAGAGTTTTTGGAACTTCACTCCTACGATCAGGCAACCTTCTTTACAGAACAGCCGAAAGAACTGCGAATGCGGATCTACACCTATCTTTCCCCGGAAGAGACAGCGGAAATCATGGAAAGTATGGAGTTGGAGGAAAGTGTCGATTATTTCACGGAAATGGACCCGCGGTACGCGTCCATGGTGCTCGCTGAGATGCCGGCCGATGATGCAGTCGACATTTTGAATGAACTGGAAAAAGATCAGGTAGCTAGTTTTCTGACTATCATGGATAAGGAAGCCGCAGATGAAATAAAGAAACTTCTCCATTATGAGGAGAAAACTGCTGGTAGTATCATGACCACAGAATATGTGGCTATCGTGAAAACACAGACAGTCAGAGAAGCGATGAAGCAGTTGAAAGAAGATGCTGCAGATGCAGAAACCATCTATTATATTTACGTACTTGATGAGGATAAGCGCCTGGTTGGGGTCATTTCCATCCGCGATCTGATTATTGCGGATGATGAAGACCTTGTTGAAGATGTCATGAGCGAAAAAATTGTGGCAGTCTCTGTAGCAAGAGACCAGGAAGAAGTTGCACAAATGTTTCGAGATTATGATTTCTTTGCAGTTCCTGTCCTCGACTTTCAGGATCATCTGCTCGGGATCATTACCGTCGATGATATTCTTGATGTCATGGAGGAGGAAGCAAGCGAAGATTATTCCATGCTGGCTGGTGTTTCTGAGACAGACAGAAGAGATGATAATGCTTTTGTTTCTGCTAGGAAACGGCTGCCGTGGCTCGTCATCCTGCTGTTCCTGGGGCTGCTCACCGCCAGCTTGATCGGCCGATTTGAGGAGACTTTGGAACAGGTTGCCGTCTTGGCGATCTTTATCCCATTGATTGCAGGAATGGCGGGTAATACCGGTACACAGGCACTCGCTGTGGCTGTCCGTGGAATAGCTAATGGTGATTACGGCAAGCAAGGGAAGACAAAACTTATTCTCCGAGAAGCAGGAACTGGCGTTATCACAGGAACAGTCTGTGGACTGGTCATTACGATTGTCGTCTATATCTGGCAGGGAAACTTGTATCTCGGGCTGCTCGTCGGTTTTTCGATCTTTGGGTCGTTGATCGTCGCCACGTTGGCAGGTTCCCTGATTCCTTTGTTGATGGACCGTCTGCATATCGACCCGGCTGTTGCTTCTGGGCCGTTCATTACAACGGTGAATGATTTGATCTCCATTTTGATCTATTTCGGCATGGCTACAAGCTTCATGAATTTTCTCATATAGAATACAGGAGCATCTCCATTTCGGAGGTGCTCCTTTTTGGACAGTCGCATCTGCACACATCCCATCTATGGGGTCATATACTAAGTAGACGCACTTTTTGACAAAGGAGAGATCCATGATGGGGAAGAAGAAATTTGCGAAAGAGCCACTTTTGTATATTCATCAGCCTTCGATTGGGAAGCCGGAAGCGAAGATGCAATATGATTATTCCACCCAACAAAAAGCACAACCAGTTATTGCTTCAGAAGAAGAAAGAGGAAATACCAGTATAGCCAAGAAGAGAGGCGACTTTCTGGAGGAAGAGCAGAGAGTTCTGGAAGAAATAGGTCAAGATAAAGAAAAAGGAAAAGACAAAGAAGTTTCCTCATTTAAAGAGCAGAAAGAGGTTTATTCGGATAACAAGCCCTTCAAGGAAATGGATATTCAGGAGAAAGCCGCTTATCTGGCGGAAACGCCAAAATTTACTCCGAAGAAAAAGTGTGAGGTCAAAATGGAGGACAGAAGGTTTCGTGGTACGATCACAGAAGTAAGGGATGGTACAGTATACATGCGCACTGGCAACCGTAGCAGGGAGTTGACGATACGGGAAATTACAGACATACGGATGATTGGATTTTGAGAACAGCTGGCGGTCAGTTGTTCTTCTTTTTTAAAACTAAAAAATACACCACAGCTATTGGGCTGTGGTGCATTATTTTTTCTAACAGATGGGTTCACCTTTCAACCTATACTGGACTGAACTATTGCCAAATTTATTAATCGAAGGCATTAATTGCTGGCAGGCAGGTAACATGGCAGAAGCAGTTCAGATCGACAGTCATGCAGATACCAGTGGCCCGAAGCCGGCCGGTTTGCTGTTCTACTGGATTTTTTGGATTGTCGTCATCTCCGAACTCTCTCAGCAATTCTAATGTTGCACAGCAATCATCATCTACATGCTTAACCCTAAAGTAGAAGCTGCCTCTGACTTTTTCAATATTCCGAGGGTGTGCACCGAACCCTTTGAATGGTTTACAGCCGTCTTTGCAATATAAGAGCACCGGGACTGTATCCAATCCGTTTCCGTTGTCTGTTTCCCCCAAGAGATCACTGATGGACTGTTCACAGCTGGTATCACAGCAGTTCTCCACAATATCATTTTGAGCGTCTTCAATTTCCTTTAAGATATCGCAGACACAATTACCTGTGTCAAAATGTTTTCCACAACCCATGAATTATTACTCCTTTCAAAAGTGAAATTGACTTAGTTGTCTTTAATAAGATATGTGCGGAGCTGGGTATTGTGTGGGCGGACATCAGCATTATATAAGTTAAATGACTATTTTTTTGTGGGCTGATGAACATACCCTTCACAAATCTTCTACATAGACTGGTAATCAGTAGAAAAGAAGGGAGTGAAAGAAATGGGCAGAAGACGAATCAGAGTCAAGGACTTAGTGATTGAAGCTGAAAATGTTGTTGTCCGCAGTAATCGGGAACATGATTTCGATAGTAAAGGAGAAAATGTAAGAGGAGATAGAGACCAAGGTGAAGAGCGTGAAGAAAGAGGGTGTGGAAGACGACGAAGGCGCAGAAGAGTTAGGGAAGAAGACAAAAATCTTCGTGGCCGCAGAGGAGACCGGGACAAAGATCATGACGATCGGAGAGGCAGAAGAGGAGATCGGGATGAAGATCATGACGACCGGAGAGGCAGAAGAGGAGATCGTGACGAAGATCATGACGACCGGAGAGGCAGAAGAGGAGACCGGGACAAAGATCATGACGACCGGAGAGGCAGGAGAGGAAATCGTGACGAAGACCATGACGACCGGAGAGGCAGGAGAGGAAATCGTGACGAAGATCATGACGACCGGAGAGGCAGAAGAGGAGACCGGGACAAAGATCATGACGATCGGAGAGGCAGAAGAGGAGACCGGGAAGAAGATCATGACGACCGAAGAGGCAGAAGAGGAGATCGTGACGAAGATCATGACGACCGGAGAGGCAGAAGAGGAGACCGGGAAGAAGATCATGACGACCGGAGAGGCAGAAGAGGAGACCAGGACGAAAGAGACCCATTCTGGTGGGTGTACTGATTAATTAATGTTTTTCATTCTGCAAAACATGAAATCCTCCTTTCAATATAGAAATGGCTTCTCCACGCGGTGGAAAAGCCATAAGGGCAGAAGGGTGCGTTAATTGCCATGGAACTTTTCATGATTCCTGTTGACAAATGGGAGGATGAAAAGTTCCTTTCCTTTTTCGTATTCAGCATAGGATACATCTTCTACTTTATCGTACCCCTGATCTTGCAATTGTTGCATCAACCATTCTTCTGTCAGGTTTTTCTCCTCGAGGTTATCATAGATGATCTCTCCATCTGTGATCAGAGTGGCAGCAAGATTGACTTCCTGGGGAGAAAGTTTCATATCCTGGCGTGTTGGTGTCTGCATGTCGGATTTTCTGAGCACTGATACCGTACCATTGGTTTCCATAAAAGCAAATTCGACATCTCTGAGGGAAAAAACATCCTTTGCCCGCAGCAGACTCTGCAGTTGGTTGATATCGAGGTTATTTTTCTTCATTACATCCCGTATCAGCTTACCCCGGTAGATAATGATATCTGGACTTCCCTCGAGGAATAGACGAGTGCGCTTGAATCGATTTGTAATGATTTCCGTGATATATAACAAACCACCCCATAAAGCAATAACGAAACCTATCTGAGGAATACCCGCATTTTTGTCAAACAGGGCGTTGCCAACAAGCTCACCCAAAATCAGAGCAGATATAAAATCGAATGGTGTCAACTGTGAGATCTGTGTCTTCCCAAGCACCTTTGTCAGCACAAAGAGAGCAGCAAAGCCAAATAAAGTTTCATAAAACATCTGCATATAAGCCTGCATCCGGATCAGCCCCTTTATAAACAGTCTCTGTTAGCTTAACCGAACACAGCCTTGTCATGCATGAAAATCAGCTAGGAGGTAGATTGGAGTGCTATACAAAATGAGAGTCCTCTATATAGATATAAAAAAACGCCCAGAGGGCGTTTTTTGAGGCTGCTTATTAAAAGAAAGGACAGTTTATATTATAAATCCTTTACCATCGTTACGTGGGGGATACCGGCGTCCATGAATTCCCCTGAGATGGTTTGGTAGCCCAGTCGCTGGTAGAACCCTTTGGCCTGGATCTGGGCATTCAATTTGGCTTTTCGATATCCATGATCGACAATGATTTTTTCCATTGCAGCGATCATGTCGGCTCCATAGGATTTGCCACGCTCTTCCTTCCGCACACAAATCCGTTCCAGCTTTCCGAATTCATCAATAAACCTGAGCCTGCTTGCTGCAATTGGTTCTCCTTGTTGGTCATATCCGATTAGGTGGGTTGCTGTTTCATCATATTGATCGATTTCTTCTTCCGTAGGGACTTTCTGTTCTTCTACAAATACCTTGGTTCTTACTTGGAATGCTTGCTGTTTCTCTTGTTCTGTCTCAACTGTCTTGATATTCATACCAATTATTATACCTTTTCCTTTCCAAATACAAAAGTTTCATAAACGGTCCAGGAGCCGTTGTCCAATTGATAAACAAGTTGGAACCGGTCCACTTCATCTTCCAATTTGATATCACGCATTCTCAGGCTACCGAAAACATCAGAGTATTCATCATGCCCGAGCTTTTGAGCTATAGTGATATGTGGGACGAAGCTGTACTGTTGATTATCTGGGAATTTGCCTGTATGCAGCTTTTCATAAAGATCTGTGAGCTGTTGTATAGGCTCCACCTTAAAATAGATCGTATTTGTTACTGGAGCAAATGTGCTAACCTTGTTGACCTGAATGTTGAATGGCTCCATTGAATTGGCAATGTGCTTCATTTCTGTAATCAGTTCCTCAATGGTCTGATCATCTGCCTCGAAAGCTTCTTTCACTGTAATATGAGGAGGAATCAGCGCATAATGTGGGTCATAACGTTTGCGGAGAGCGTTTGCTTCATCCTGAACTTTCTTGGTCGGAAAGATGATGATTCCGTATTTCATTCCTAAAACCTCCCAGTGTATGTGTGATGATTCCCATCGTGCAAAGTAATATCCGTATCCAGTATAACAAAGATTTTGCAAAATAAGTAATTTAATTAAACATCGTTGTGAGCAGCCGCTTCATATCCTTCTGCCAAGCGCCCCATGTATGTTTGCCCTGCTCCAGCTCATGGTATATATAGTCGGCACCTGTTCCCTCAAGGTGATGATGCAGATTGCGGTTTGGTGTCAAGAAATCAGCGGTTTCCCCATTGGTCATTTCCACTTCTGTTTCGTCCGTCCCGATGGTGTGGTAGATATCGATGGAATGAATATTGTTGGCATTTTCTACTGACTCCATCACCTCATCATCTACATAAGGCGACTGCATGATCACTTTCCCAAATGCGTTCGGGTATTTCAGAGCTGTCATCAATGCTAATGTACCTGCAAGTGAATCGCCCATCAGCGCACGGGATTTCCCCATATGGTACGTGGGAAGCTCTTCGTCCAGCAGAGGAACGACTTCATTCCTTAGGAATTTGATGTAGTCCGCATTCTGCTCACCGGCTGGATGATATTTCTGTCGGCGGTCATGTTTATCTTTGTAATGGATACCGGTAAAAACGGTATTGGTAATATCGCCGCTCGCGTGGAGTCGGTCACTTAAAGTTGCGACCCGGCCCATTTGGAAATAATCATCCCCATCCTGCATGATGCAGATGTTGTATTTATACAAGTCGGAAAATGTCTCCGGTTTGTACATTTTTATCGTCATTTGCTCACCCAGGTAGTTGCTTTGAATTGTCCATTCCTGAAACGAACCTTTTCTTCCCATAAATACACCCCAGTAACTAGTTTCATTCTAATTATAGATTGCTTAATGCGCTTTTTCTAATAATTGGCCCTTATATAATTCGTAATATTTGCCTTTTTTACGGGTGAGTTCCTCATGGCTCCCCTTTTCGATGATCTCCCCATGTTCCAACATGATGATGGTATCTGCTTCTTGAATAGTATTGAGCCGGTGTGCCACAACAAAGCTGGTACGACCTTTCATCAGCCGTTTCAATGCTTCCTGTATTTTTAACTCGGTGATGGTATCGATATTGCTCGTGGCCTCGTCGAGAACCAGAATGGTGGGTTCGGCCAATAACGCACGGGCGATTGTAAGCAGCTGTTTCTGTCCCTGACTGATCCCGCTGCCGGTTTGGTCCAGAACAGTATCATAGCCATTCGGCAGCCGGGAAATGAAATCGTGCGCATTGGCGTCTTTCGCTGCCTGTTCTACTTCTGTATCGGTCGCGTCTAATTTACCATATCGGATATTTTCCCGGATGGTTGCATGGAAGAGGAAAGCATCCTGGAGCACGAACGCCATATGCCGGCGCAGACTAGAGCGACTGATATCTTTAATATCAATCCCGTCCAAGGATATTTTCCCTGTATCATAATTATAGAAACGAGAGACTAAGTTGATGATTGTTGTTTTTCCGGCACCGGTATGGCCCACAAATGCAACGGTTTCATCAGGTTTTGCCTCGAAACTGATATTTTTTAAGATGGGGGTGTTTTCATATGCAAATGATACCTGATCGAAGACAAAATGTCCGTCTGTTTTTTTGATATCTTGCACTTGTGACTCATCGGTCTCTTCTTGTGTCTCATCAAGAACCTGGAAAACACGCTCCGCACCAGCAATGGCTGACAATAACTGGTTGAACTGGTTGGACAGTTCATTGAGCGGCCGTGTGAATTGGCGGGCATATTCCGTGAATATCACAATGATCCCGACAGTCACCATATCGGTGTTGATGGCAAGAATACCACCGACAAGAGCTATAAGGCCGAAACTGAGAAAGTTCAGCATGTTCATTACTTTCGGGATGAAACCGGCAATGTTCTGCGCCCAGAAACCAGTCTGTTTCAATTCTTGGTTGCGTTGTTCAAATTCACCGATCACCCGGTCTTCCTGAGAATAGGTCTTGACCACATGCTGGCCCGACACGATTTCCTCCACATAGCCGTTTACCTCGCCAAGATAGCTCTGCTGCAGCTTGTATAGTTTGCCTGTCCGCCTGGTGATCCAGCGCATCGCAGCATACATGAGCGGAATGATGGACATGGCGACCAATGCCAGAACAGGGCTGAGATAGAGCATAACTGCCACTGTACCGAACAGGGTCAACACACTGGAGAAAATTTGGATGACGGACTGGTTGAGTGTGTTGTTGACATTATCGATGTCATTGGTGAGCCTGCTCATCAATTCTCCATGCTGGCGTTTGTCGAAATAGGAAATGGGGAGCCGATGAAACTGATGAAACAAGTCTGCTCTTAATGTATAAACTGTGTTCTGGGCAATTCCAACCATCCAGAAATTCTGTAGGAAAATGGCCAATGAATGGAATAAGTATACAATAATCAGTCCGATCAGCAATATGCCAAGTCCGGAAGCTTCCTGGGTAACGATGTATTCATCAATCGCCATTCCTACCAAGTACGGTCCCAAAAGAGCAAGGGCTGAGCTGACAGCTACTGCAATAATGACAAGAAAAAGCCGGCTCTTTTCCTTTGCCAGATACTCCCATATACGACGGAGAGTGCCGGATATGTTTTTGGCTCTGCTTTTCTTCTCCACATTCATTGCATCAATAGGAATCCGTTTGTATTGGAAGGGTTTCTTCAGTTGTTCAATCAGCATATGCATACTCCTTTCCAAACTGGGATTCCACAATCTTCCGGTATAATTCCGAACACCTCAGCAATTCATGATGTGTGCCAGCAGCCAGGATCTTTCCGTTGTCCATCAGCAGAATACGGTCAGCGTCTCTTGCAGTAGAAACCTTTTGCGTAATGATTAAGGAGGTACATTCATATTTTTTCACGGCTTGGAGAAGCCTGGATTCTGTTGATAGATCCAATGCACTCGTGCTGTCATCGAGCATCAATACTTTTGGATGGCGGATTAACGCACGAGCAATAGATATCCGCTGCTTTTGTCCACCCGAAAGATTCACCCCTTTTTGGCCGACTTTCGTGTCATAACCATTAGACAGCCCGACAATCGTTTCATGGATTTGGGCATCAGCAGCCGCTTGGATCACTTCTTCCATGACAGCATGTTTCTTTCCCCAAGCAATGTTATCTGTGATTGTCCCGGTAAAGAGGAGGGGAGTCTGTGGTACATAACCAATCCCTTCTCGCAATTGTTCCAATTTGTAAGAAGTAACGGACTTGTCATCAATCAGTACATCACCACCTGTGGTGTCATACAACCTGGGCAGCAGTTGGAACATGGAAGTCTTTCCCGATCCGGTGGCCCCGATGATGGCTATTTTTTCTCCCGGCTCAGCAGTGAATGAAATATTTTTCAATACTGGTTCTTCAGCACCTGGGTATTGGAAGGACACATCCCTGATTTCGACTTTCCCCTGGGTCACCGCCTGACAAGGATCAGCATCTTCAGAATCCAGCAGGTCGATGTCCAATGTCATTACCTCATTCATCCTGTCTGCTGAGGCTTTCGTCCGTGACAAGGCCATGATAATGAAGGAAAACATGGAAATCGACATCGATACTCTTAGCGCATAATTGATGATGGTCACCACTTCGCCGACGGAGGTAGTTCCGGCAAGTGCCTGCATATTTCCGAACCATATGATGAAAATCAGGCTCATGTTCATGACAAACAACAGGACAGGCATGGATGATTCGACGAAACGAAACGTACGTCGGGTGGAGACTGCCAGGTTGCTGTTTGCTTGGATGAAACGGTCCTCCTCATGGTCGCGGCGCATAAATGCTTTGATCAGCCGCATTCCTGCAAGGTTTTCCTGCATGACCCGGTTCACTCGGTCAACATTCTTCTGGACATTGGAGAACATTCCGCCCGCCAACCTTAGCACAAGTAATAGGAACAGAATCAGCAATGGCACGGTTACAACAAATACCATTGCCAACCTTGCATTGACGAAGAAGGCCATCGTCACCCCTCCGGCCACCACAAGTGGAGCCTTCATCATGATCCGCAGTCCCATAAAAATCGTATTTTGAATCTGTCTGACATCATTAGTGAATCGAGTTACCAAAGCGGAGGTAGGATACTGGTCCAGATTTTTGAAGGAAAACACCTGGATTTTCTCAAACAGCTTTTGCCGGATATCGTAACCGAATGCAAAGCTCACATGAGAAGAATAGAAGGAATTGAAAATTCCCGCCACAAAAGCAACAAAGGCCAAGCCGATCATCAAGCTGCCCCACATGACTATATTGCTTACGTCCTGATTCACTACCCCATCATTGATCATCAGTCCAAGGAATAAAGGCAGCGCAAGTTCAACGCCCAATTCAATCAGCATGAACAAATATGCCATCACGATGGGGAGACGGTATGGTTTCAAAAAGGAAAAAGTCTTCACAAGCAACCCCCATATTAATAGAAAGAATTATTTAATTATTATAATCCAGAAGTAAATATATTACCATCGATTGCTTCGATAATCGAATTATTTTATAAGCGGAGATTAAACGCAGGTAATGATAGAAGGAATACCATTGGCAAGTACATAGAGGAGGAATAGTGGAAGATAAAACTCTTCTCATGAGATCAGTAAAGGTATCCATAGAGATTCAACAAAAAAATGCTAATTGTTATTGACAAAATGACAAATGCATATTATTATAAATCTTGTCGAAAACATCATATACACGATTCCGTAGCTCAGCTGGGAGAGCGCTACCTTGACAGGGTAGAGGTCGTTGGTTCGAGCCCAATCGGAATCATCCAGAAGAAAGCTGAACCTGAGGGTTCAGCTTTTTTTGCTTATAATAGTACACACCTACGCAGTCCAGGCCGATGGCAGTTTCTTGAGGTTCAGTGTTTGGTTTCTTCGCCATCTTTAACAGAATAGATTAATTCATCTGCTTCCTTATCCCAGTCTATTCCTACTTCTGCTGTGGCTCCCTTTTGGTTGGTGACCAAGAAACTTGAATGTCCATGTTCTCCAGCATGCTTTTCCTGAGCCGTAAAGTTTTCTTCGATATTCTCACCTAATAAGTCATTCAATTTCCTGACAGCTTGTCCACGTGATAAGTTTTCCATCCCATTTCCCTCCTCTATACTGATACTGTTAAATAATTTGTTCTTGATTTCCATCTTCATACGTGAAACAGGCTATTTCCAACAATTCACCATCAATGATTTTCTTGTGGCTGGCCATACTAAGACAGATGCCATGGAAAGGTGGGAAAAGGATGAACTTAGATTGGTTTGACCGAGTGACAGGCGAGCTGCAGGACAGCTTGAATTCCATTTGTGAAAAATATGATGAAACTGGCAGTATGCTGATCGAAAGAGGAGCAAAACACCCGAGGATCGACTTTTTTACCGAAAACGGAGAAGAAATCAGGGATTACTTCTGTACCTTGTTCTTTGACCCCTATAATGAAGAGTTTTACATTCATTCCATCGATCCTGAGTATGGTCAAGTAAGCAAAGTGATCTTGGAGGATATTGAGGACATTATCGATGCAGTACATGAAAGTTTCCATGATTTCATGGATGATGATATAGCCGAAGTGGAACTGGTGGATGAGAACGTAGACACTGTTTATACAGAGGAAGATGAAGTGTTTTACGAGGAACTTGATGTAGCTTGGGAAACACCCGAAGTTACTGCTTACTACCAAGAGAATGAAGTGGAAGTCACGTATCAATTCGGAATTGCTCAAGATACCGGTGAAGGTGTCATCAGAAGGCTGCATCGTATGTTTACAGAAGATGACATGATAAAAGATGAAACCGTGATGTCGTTCGGGAAAGAAGAAGCCAGTACGCTGATTGCCATGGTAGCCAGTCATATGGATGCTATCGAAGCCACAGATTATCTGGAATAGCTAGTAAATAGGACAAGAAGCCGCCCGGTAATCCGGGCGGCTTCTTTAATCACCGGGGTGGCCTGTTCTGCCGATACTTTTTATCATCTTTCATATCATTCAGCTCTTCTTTGTTTTTGTTTTTATGCTTTTCCTTTTTACCTTTGTTCGGCATAGGAATCCCTCCTCTTACTGGTTAGTTTAAGCAATCGTCCTTGAAAAATGTATGGCATTCCAACAGACTCAAGCGGAAATAACCGCGAGGCTTTTGGGCATACTAGCTTATGATGAAAAGACATTATTTTTTTGTTCAGGAGGTCAATTCATGTCGGAACAGAACAAGAATCGCAACAAGGATACAGGTAAACAGAGAAATGTCATCAAGTATGATACAACCCCGAAGCGAGAAAGAAATAATACAGAGTTTGCAGAGGAAAGCGAGTTCTTGAACTTAGATAATAAGAGGAACAAACGAGCAAGACAGGAAAGAGAACGGTAAGCGACGAAGAGTCCCTAAGGGGCTCTTTTTTAGTGCACCTGTTTTTTTTGGCATTCTTAACGAAACCTTTTTCACTCTTAACCCGTATGAAATACCAGGAAAGGGGTACGGGATATGAGAAATGTATTGGTGACTATCATCATGTTTGCAGCCGTCATGCTGTTTCCTATTCAGGCTATGGCGGTGGATTTTACGATTGCTGAAACAAAAATCGAGGCTTTTCTTCAAGAGAACGGGGATGTATACGTAAAGGAGAAGCATACGTATGAGTTTGAAGGGGAGTTCAATGGTATTACCAGGAGTTTGATTCCAAAAGAAGGAACAGGAATTTTCGACGTATCAGCTGCTGAAAATGGTGACTCATTGGAAGTAGAACAGGAGGAAAACCTGTATAGGGTCTATCGCGAAGGTTCTGATGAAACGATTACCATTGATTTGTCTTATACGATTAAGGGTGCAGTAGAAGTTTATTCCGATGTTGCCGAATTCTATTGGCCATTCTTTGACCAAAGCAATGAATCCGATTATGAGCAGCTGGATGTTTTCATCCACCCGCCAGCTTCTACTGAAGATGTGATCGCTTTTGGTTATGATGCTGCGGCAGAATCAGCTCGGATACAACGTAATGGAACCGTACATTTTCAAATGGCTACCGTAAAAAGTGGTCAAAACGGTGACATTCGTGCAGCCTTTGAGGCGGAATTGTTTCCATCGGCGGAAGTGACCTCCGATCAGGCGATGCGTGATGATATAGTGGCAGAGCAAATGGCTTTGGAAGAACAGCGGGCCACGGAGGATGAAAGAAGGAACATGTTAAGCAGTGCGGCCCCATATTTGATCATCTTTTCATCCATCTACTTGTTTGCTTTACTAGTATATGCCGTACGAGGGAAACAATCGACGGAATGGGAAGCGGAACGGCGCTTTGTTGATGATCATTTCATACCGAGTCAGGAGATAAGCATGCCAGCAACCATTCTTTACATGAAATCGGGTGTACTTCAGCCCGAGATGATGACAGCATCTCTGCTGGATTTGGTTCGGAAAGGGTATGTCACCCAAGAAGGTGACGACACTTATAGTGTAAAGCAGCGTGAGACTGAGTATGCCCACGAAGAGCAGCTGATGGAGTGGATGTTCGATCGTATTGGAAATAAAGGTGTCCTTGGCATGGAGGATCTACAGAAGTATACGCAAGACAAAGCGAATCATGATAATTATCAAAAAGATATGCAGGCATGGAAGAATAACGTTTGGGAGGAAGTTAGGAATAGTCATCTGTATAAGAAGAAAGGCAAGCTGAGAGTAATGGTAGGATTGACCAGTCTCCCTATGTTGGCCTTGTTTATTTTATTTGCTGTGTATGATCTATATATATGGATGGTGCCGTCCTTCATTCTTTTCGTTGGTCTGATGACATTCTCAATCGCTTACCAGCCACGAACAATCAAGGGAGCACGGATCAGGAAACAGTGGAAGGCATTTCAACAGCGTTTTCCTCATATGGAGGAAAAGGAATGGAGCGGGTTAGTTGATGATGACCAAAAACGGGCATTTATATACAGTGTCGGTATGAATAACAAGCAACTCGAGCAAAAGAACAAAGATCTGATTCAACCTGTTTCAACTATGGGTCATGTGAACACAGATATGGTGATGTTTCTCATCATTGCAACTGCTGCCAATCAGCACTTCGAGAAAGCAAGTACCACGGTCGCTGCCAGTTCTACAGCAAGTGGTGGCATGCCAGGCGGAGGAACTGGTGTGGGCGGCGGAGGAGGAGGTTCCGGTGGATTTTAGAATCTGAGTCTCTTCCATAGTTGTGAGACACAAGTGATGAAAAGGAAACCTCTTTCCCTCTTTAGGGAAGGAGGTTTTGATTTGTATGTAAGTATTAAGGAATAAACAAGGATAAGATAGTTTTGTGATAAATTTGCAATGATTGTCCGGATTATTGTTGAAATAGCCATTGATTATTAAAACGGTTTCACTTATGATGGAGATATAATAATTTGTTTATCGGGCAAACTATTATATCTTTCCTGCTTCCATATGATACATAGCATTCAGCAGGGACTACAGAGTATTCTATAACTGTGAATAAAACGAGACTTAGAGGAGTGTTTCAATGAGCAACAAACATACACCAAAAGTTGATGCACGCATCAAAGATATTTTAACTGTGGACGGCAAGCAGTTCAGGGATTTGAATGGAAATGGGGTACTTGACCCATATGAAAACTGGGAACTGCCGATCGAAGAAAGGGTACAAGACCTGGTCTCTCGGATGACATTGGAAGAGAAGGCCGGATTGATGACCATTTCTTCACAATATATGCCTGGTTCGGAAAGGATTCCAGGAAATATCGAAACCAAGGAAACAGATGAAAGCGGATTGTTGAATGAGACGGACGTGGTGCTGAAAACCCATCCATTCTCCAAACCGGGTGATGATAACTATGAACTGCCACGGCCATTGCTTTATAACGCTGGCACAACGAAAGGCATCAAAGATTTGAACCTTCGCTATTTTATTGTCCGTGATAATCCAAAGGCATCCGACCTTGCAACTTGGACGAATAAGATTCAGGAAGTTGCGGAAGATTCTCGCCTGGGAATTCCTGCCGTCATGGTATCCAACCCGCGGAACCATATCGGGCATTTGTATCATGGGCTGATGGAAGCAACTGGTGAATTCTCTGTATGGCCGGGAGAGCTGGGACTTGCAGCAACCGGTGATTCCGAGCTGATGAAGGAGTTCGGTAAAATTGCCGCCCGCGAATGGAGGGCAGCAGGGATTCAAAAGGTATATGGTTATATGGCTGATATTGCCACTGACCCACTCTGGATGCGCTATAACGGTACATTCGGCGAAGATCCTGATCTTGCAGCCTCTATGGTCAAGGCAGTGATTGAAGGATTCCAAGGGGAAAAACTTGGTGAAGACAGTGTCTCCTTGACAACCAAGCACTTCCCTGGTGGGGGTGCACGGCATAAGGGGCATGATCCTCATTATCCATGGGGAAGCTTCAATCCATATCCGACGCCAGGCAGCTTGTATAAGTATCATATCCCGCCATTTAAAGCGGCGGTCGAAGCCGGAACAACATCCATCATGCCGTACTATTCCTATCCTAGTAATGAACACAGTGCTCCACAATTGAAGGATGGTGAGCTCTTTGAAGAGATCGGCTTTGCCTACAACAAAGCAATTGTCCGCGATATCCTGAGAGAAGAGTTAGGATTCAAAGGGTATATCAATTCGGATACTGGTATTATCAATATGATGCCATGGGGGGCAGAGGATCTGTCGGCAGAAGAAAGGTATGCCAAAGCCTTGGAAGCAGGAGTGAATATGTTCTCGGATGAAGCGGATCCTTCTATCCTGATTAAGTCTGTCAAAGAAGGCTATGTTTCTGAGGACAAACTGGACGAGTCTGTAACTTATCTTCTGACGGAAATAATGGAGCTCGGTCTGTTTGAAAATCCATATGTGGATCCTGAGCAGGCACAAAAAATCGCCAAGGATGTATCCTCACAGGAAAAGGCGGACGAAGCACACCGCAAATCCATCGTGCTCAACCGAAACAGCGACCAGTTGCTGCCGTTGACTGATGAGAAAGTGAAAGAGATGAAACTGTATGTGGAAGTATTCAAACAAGACGGTGCTGAAGAAGAGACGACCAAGGTGAAGGAAGCGTTCACTAGCAGAGACGCCTCCCTTGTATTGACGGATAATTTGGAGGAAGCGACACATGCATTTGTTTTTGCCATTCCGAATACTGTACCAGACCGTCCGGATGAGCCGCTGACCGTTGCTCTCGGGCATGCTACTGGTGTGGATGTCGACAGGATCAGAGAGATAGAGGCAAAGGTCCCTACTATTCTTACCATCAATATGACCAATCCTTGGTTGATCGGCGATATTGAACCAGATGCAACCGCAGTGCTGAGTACTTTCGGAGTTAAATATGAAGTATTGGCTGATGTATTGCGCGGCAAGCATAACCCAACCGGTAAACTTCCATTCACATTGCCGGCCAGTCAGGAAGAGCTGGATAAAAGTCCTGGTGATATTCCAGGCCATGCTAAAGGGTCTTCCTATGTCTACCGTGATAGGGATGGAAATGAGTACGGGTTTGGATTCGGTCTAAGTTATTAATTATAGAATGGATGTAGGCAGCTATACTGTGCTACTTTCATCCATCTATGCGGCATGGATTCCATGTCGCTTTTTATTATGGGCATGATTGAAAAATCAGCAGAATATGCCATAATAAAAAGACAGTTATCAGAAAGATAGGAATAATTGTATGAGTCGAACAGGGGGATGTCATATGACAGAACAAAGAACAGCAATCATTGTGGGCGGTGGTATTGGTGGTCTAGTGACTGCATTGAAACTGCATGACCAAGGTCTGAACGTCCAAGTGTTTGAAAGCGTGGAGAACATTCGGGCTTTGGGAGTGGGAATCAACTTGCTGCCGCATGCTGTACGTATTCTGACGGAACTCGGACTGACAGATAAATTGGAGGCAACTGGACTGCCGACAGCCGAGTTATGCTATTACAATAAATTCGGCCAACAGATTTGGCAGGAACCGAGAGGACTTGATGCAGGTTATCATTGGCCGCAGTATTCCATCCATCGCGGCAGACTGCAGATGCTCCTCTTAGAAGCGGTACAGGAACGCTTAGGTGAACAATCAATACATACCGGCCATCATTTGCAGTCATTTGAAAGCTTTTCTGACAGGGTCCTTGCACATTTTAAAAATAAAAAGACCGGCGAATACCTAGGTTTCTATGAGGCAGATATGATGATTGCAGCTGACGGTATCCATTCTGCAGTACGAAAGACTTTTTATCCAGAGGAAGGTGATCCGGTCTTCAGTGGAAGGATTCTGTGGCGTGGACTAACCGAGTCATCGTCTTTCCTGACAGAACGGACGATGATCATGGCGGGATTTCAGGATCAGAAATTTGTCGCTTATCCGGTAGATCCGAGTGCGGGAGAGGGGCGGTCCCTTGTTAATTGGATTGCCGAATTGACCATAGAAGGGGAGCCCCCGTCCCGTGCTGATTGGAACCGTAAGATTGATAAGGGAAAATTTGCACCAGCTTTCAAAGAGTGGGACTTTGGGTGGTTGGATGTACCTCGCCTCATCGAAGAGACAGAGGTTGTCTACGAATTTCCGATGGTGGACATAAATCCTATACCCGCATGGACATTCGGCCGGATTACGCTGCTTGGTGATGCTGCCCATCCCATGTATCCGATTGGTTCGAATGGAGCCTCTCAGGCGATTTTGGATGCTGATGAGCTCGGAGAAGCTCTCAGTAAGCACCCGACAGTGGAAACTGCATTGAAGGCATATGAAGAAGCGAGGTTGGAGCCGACTGCAGAAATCGTTCGCAGCAACAGGAAGAATGGTCCAGAACAAGTCATGCAGTTGGTTGAAGAGCGAGCCCCGGAAGGATTCGCTGCATTGGATGATGTCATTTCACGGCAGGAGCTGGAGGAAGTGACCGGGAAATATAAGAAAATAGCCGGGTTCGATCAGAAGACTTTGAACAAGATATAGGAGCGCAGAGAATGGTAGAGCATATCGTTTTAATCAAATTTTCCAATGAAACGACGAAACAGCAGAAAGATGAGTTGATACGCAGAACATTGGCCCTCAAGGGAGCCATTCCAGGTATCGTGGACATTCAGCAGGGACATAATTTTTCGGAACGGAGCAAGGGCTATGAAGTCGGTCTGACTGTTCGGCTTACCGATCGGGAGGCATTGGCAGACTATGGACCGCATCCAGAGCATCAAAAGATAGTTTTCTACTTACACGAAATTGGTGTGGAAGATTCCATCATAGTGGATTTTGATATTGCCGATTAAATGCAGACGATAAGCCGGGCTATGAAGTTCCGGCTTTTCGTCTGTTAATGTGAGAGATGATATTTTCTCCGAGAAAGTCACCAGGAGAACCGTCCAAGGTGAGTATTTTACAAAAGCCTTCAGGGACGGTAGTGTGTTCCAATTTTCCATTTAGTTTTTCTGAACGGCCATTCGGGAAAACCCTTTAGCAAGAGAGCAAGCGTACAAATAAGGAGTTGGAAAAATGGAACACTCGTCTCTAAGGAAAAGATTGAAAGAGAAATGGAAAGAGATTGGGCCGGGAGCTATTATTGCTGCCTCCTTTATCGGCCCTGGCACGATATCGACAGCGACAGAGGCAGGCGCCTCGTTTGGATATTCATTGATTTGGGCTATTATCTTTTCAGTTGTCACCACTATGTTCTTGCAGGAGATGGCCTCTCGTCTGGGCATTATTACTGGAAGCGGACTGGGCGAAGCCATCCGCGGCCAATTTGAACGGCCGGTCTTCAAGTATGGGGCTGTCGTCTTAATTGGATTGTCTATCGGTGTGGGGTGTGCTGCCTATATGGCTGGTGACTTGACCGGAGGTGCCTTGGGTGTTTCTCTTATGACAGGGATTCCCCAGAATTTCATTGCTCCTATTATCGGAGTCATCATACTTATCCTAGGTTTGACGGGGACTTACAAACGGTTCGAAAAAATCCTGATTGCACTGGTCCTCGTAATGAGCCTTACATTCATTACAACGATGGTAATTGTACAACCGTCGGTCGGTAAGGTATTGACAGGTGCTTTTATCCCAACTGTTCCAGATGGATCGATTGTAGTAATCGTTGCATTGATTGGTACGACCGTCGTTCCTTATAACTTGTTCATGCATGCAGCGAGTGCCCAGGAACGATGGAAGAATCCAGCTGACATCAAAAAGGCCCGCACAGATATTTTGATTACCATCGGGGTTGGTGGTCTGATAACTGCTGCAGTCATTATAACCGCCGGCACCATTATCAGGGGAACAGACGCAGCAGGAGTAGAAGCATTGGCACTGGCGTTGGAGCCTGTACTCGGGAAGTGGGCCTCCGGTTTTATCAGTATTGGAATGTTGGCAGCAGGCTTGTCCTCTGCTATGGCTTCGCCGTTGGGAGCAGCATATACGATCGGTGGGCTCACCAAGTGGGGGACAGGGTTCGAAAATTGGAGGTTCAAGCTGATCTTCTCGATCGTTATCGGTATAGGAATTATCACCTCAGCTATCGGCTTTGAACCCATGCAGCTGATTCTAGCCGCCCAAGCCTTGAATGGTTTGATTCTGCCCATCATTGCAATCTTCCTGTTGATTGTAGTGAACAACAAGAACGCTATGGGCAAGTATGTAAACAGCTTCAAACTGAATATGATCGGAGGCATTATTGTACTGGTTGCCAGTGGTCTCGGAATCTACAGTCTTGTGGATGCAATCTCGGCTTTTATTGGTGGATAGCAGCGTGGTTCGGTTGCTTTACTAAAAGTCCTTCTATTAGATGAACATTCTATAGGGAATATAAAGTGATGGTAAGACATCTTCATTGCTATACAAATCTCAATGGTCTTACAATTAAATGGAATGGTATTCTGAATCAAAGGCATGGGATTCCTATTCTCTCATCTAAAACTTGAAAGGGGAATGATTGATCATGAAGGAACGTGTGCAAATTGGCAACACAGACTTATATGTAAACCCGGTGGGACTGGGGACAAATACAGTAGGTGGCCATAACATCTTCCCGGATGTTGAGGAAGAGACAGGAAGAGAAGTTGTCCGTACGGCTTTGGAGAATGGCATCAATTTTTTGGATACTGCATACATGTATGGGATGGGGCGTTCCGAAGAATTGATTGGCGAGGTTGTTAAGGAAAGAGGCAGTCGTCAAGAATTGGTGATCGCCTCCAAAGTATCGCCAAAAATAGAAGGCAAGGATATCGTCCATGATAACCATCCGGCATTTCTGAAGGATGAAGCGGAGAAGAGTCTGAAGCGGCTTGGAACCGATTATATCGATCTATTATATATTCATTATCCAGACCAGAAAACACCAGAAGCGGAAGCGGTCGGAGCATTAAAAGAATTGAAGGACGAGGGGAAAATCCGTGCCATTGGCATATCGAATTTTTCTCCTGAACAAATGAAAGCGGCAGACCAGGATGGTTATGTAGATGTCTATCAAGGAGAATACAATTTGTTGAACCGGAATGCCGAGGCGGAAATTTTCCCTTATGCAGCAGAACGAAATATTTCTTATGTGCCGTTTTTCCCATTAGCATCCGGCCTTCTCACAGGTAAGTACACCAAGGATACGGTAATCAGTGGCTTCCGTGAGTCGCTTCCATACTTTCAAGAAGAAGCGTTCGAGCAAAACGTGGAAAAGGTGGAGAACTTGAGGTCGATTGCAGAAGCAAAGGGAGTCGACATCACCAATCTCGTACTGGCCTGGTATCTGACCCGGGATACCATTGATACAATTATTCCAGGTGCCAAGCGAACAGATCAAGTGCTCAGCAATCTGAAAACATTAGACGTGCAATTAACCCAGGAGGAATCCAGGGAAGTGGAGCGAATCTTCCAATCCAGCAAATAAATAAAGAAACCTTACAGATTTGGATGAACCATTGCAAAACCCCGGTATCAATGAAGATGCCGGTGTTTTGTATATAAGGATAAATGCTGGCATTTGGAAAGAGGAGATAAGTAGTAGGTGCTAATAGGAAGTATTATAGATGGAATTGTAAACCTGTGAGATGGTATAGTAGTGTTAGGAAAATAATGGGAAATAGAAACGACAAAAAGGGGTGGGGACAGTTGACTTCATTAACGAATTTTGCTGAATACATAGAAGAGAAGGCGGAGTCATTGGCTGTCGATGTTGTTGAATCAGTCGTTAAGAAAGCAGCACTTTCTCTTCCGGAATGGGAGAGGAATGAGGCAGTTCACATGTATCATGATATGTGGCAATTTCTCGGAGAAACGATAAAAATCGAGGAGGAGGATGCCATTCCCTCCACTCTTCTCGATTGGAGCAAGAAAAACGCCGAGATGCAGGTTTCCGCTGGAAAGGAAATTCTTGAAATAATCGTTCGCTATCCTCCTACAAGGGAAGTATTCAATGAAATCGTCACGAAGATCAGCAAGGAACTGAAACTGACGGTTGAGGAAAATTCCTATATTCTCAAGCGGATCGGCCGTCTGCTTGATGTCAGTTTGAACGAAACCATCTATTCATTTAAACGGATGTCCGATAAGCAGCAAGAGGAAGTACAAAAGGACTTGATCAAGCTGTCTGCGCCGATCGTTCCGGTTGAAGATGATGTTGTGATAATCCCTGTGGTGGGTGATATTACTCCAGCCGTTGTCCAACATATGATGGACAGTGTCATCCCTAAGGTGGCGGAGATGGAGGTCAACTATGTCATCGTGGATTATTCTGGGACCTTGACAATCGATACGCAGATTGCAGAGTCCCTCCATCAACTAGGGAATATGATGCGGGTAATGGGCATTAAAGTCCTTCTTGCCGGCTTCCGTCCGGATATGGTATGGAACATGATGGATAGCAATATTGATATGACCGCAATGGCTTCCCATGCGACTGTCAAACAGGCATTGGAATATCTTCGCAAATAATCATGTATACATATTTAGGTAAACAAAAAAGCTGATGCCTCTGCATCAGTTTTTTTGGGAGTTCATAATTTTGTCTCCTGTTGCGCATATTATTCCCATAAGCTTGAGAAGGAGGCAGTTCCATGGAAACGAGCCAAGAGAAATTGACTTCTGCTGAGATAGGAAAGCTATGGGCAACATATACCGGAAATACGATGTCCAGATGTGTATTGAAATATTATCAACAGCATGTAGAAGATAAAGAGATAGAAAACGTACTAGAAGATGCCCTGCGATTATCTGAATCACTAATTGAGCAGGCGAAAAAGTTCTTAACCAATGAGGAATTTCCACTACCCAAAGGTTTTACTGATGAAGATGTGAATCCAGGGGCACCAAGACTGTTTCTTGATGAATTCTACCTCCATTATTTGAAATATATGGGCAAGGCCGGTATGACGATTTATTCCCTTGCTATCCCGCTGGCAAGCAGAATGGACATAAAAATCTTTTTCAAAGACACCTTGGAATCTACGGTTGATTTATTGATAAAAGTCGATAAAGTATTGATGGATAAAGGTTATGCGGTACTTCCCCCAGTTATTCCTACGCCGGAGCGAATCGATTTCGTAAAAAAACAAAGCTATCTCACAGGTTTCTTTGGTGAGTCCCGCCCCGTTCATGCGCTGGAGATAGCCCATTTTTATGACAGCATAGAAAATGATATGGCAAGTAAGGCATTATTGGTCGGTTTCAGCCAAGTTACTTCCAATGAACGCATTAAAGAATTTTTCTTGAGAGGGAGGAATATCACGGAAAGGCATGCTAAGGCTTGTGCGGCAAAATTGCATCAAGACAACCTCCCGTCCCATGAATACCTCGATCATCTTGTAACGACGTCCAACGTACCGCCCTTTTCCGAGAAGTTGATGGTTTCTCACAAAATGGAGATGTTTTCCATGAAAATAAGATCCTATGCCAACGCAGCCTCCCTGAACGGCAGAAGGGATATCGGTGCTATGTACAGCCGATTCCTCATGGAGAATGCTCTGTACACCGAAGATGCCGCCAATATTTTGATTGACCATGGCTGGTTGGAACAGATTCCCCAAGCAGTGGACCGAAATGATTTGGCATCTCCCTGAATATAGCCACAAATAGATGTTAGAAAGAGGAGAATAAGGGAAAAGTATTCAGGATACTAAACAAAAATGTAAATGGAAGGTGACCTGAATGCTTGACTCCCAAAGTCTGGAAATTGTCAAAAAGACGGCCCCCCTATTGAAAGAACATAGTCGTGAGATTGGTATCCGATTTTATGAGAAGCTTTTCTCCAAAGCACCCGAGCTTTACAACATCTTCAACCAGACCAACCAGCAGCGTGGTATACAACAAGAGGCGTTGGCTTATTCTGTCTATGCGGCAGGAGAGAATATCGATGACCTCTCCAATATTAAACCGCTCGTCATGCGAATTGCCGAAAAACATGTCGCATTAGGTGTAAAACCGGAACAATACCCTGTCGTAGGGGAGACTTTGCTGGAAGCGGTGAAGGAAGTTCTAGGTGATCAAGCAACGGATGAAGTGATCCAAGCTTGGGGTGAAGCATATAATGCTATTTCCGATACCTTCATTAGTATGGAACAGGAACTATACCAACAAAGAGAACAGAATAGCTGGCGTGGATTCCGTGAATTTATAGTGGATAAAAAGGAACAGGAGACTGCATCTGTCACGTCTTTTTATTTGAAACCAACAGATGGAAAGCCGATAGCTTCCTATGAACCTGGTCAATATTTGACATTGAAAGCAGTAATTGAGGGAGAGAAGTATACTCATATGCGTCATTACAGCCTTTCTGATGCGCCGAACGAAGACTACTACCGGATCAGTGTCAAAAGAGAAGAAGGTAACAGCATGCAGGAAATTCCAGATGGCATTGTCTCCAATTATCTCCACCGCCAAGTACAGGAGGGGGACACTCTATCCTTTGCTGCTCCTGCAGGTGATTTTGTCATTGACAGTGAAAAACTGCCGATTGTCCTGATCAGCGGTGGAATCGGCCTAACGCCACTGATGAGTATGCTGCAGACCCTTGCGGATAAAGAACCTGACCGGCCAGTGACCTTCATCCATGCGACACAGAACAGTACCACCCACGCGATGAAGGAAGATGTGGAGCGGCTGGCTGCCAATCATAAAAATATTTCCTCCTTTGTCAGTTATGACCGCCCGACCGAGCTTGACAAGGAAGAAAAAAACTTTGACAAAGAAGGTTATATCGATCTCGATTGGCTGCGGGCTGTCCTCCCGGATAAACAGGCGGATTTTTATTTTTGCGGAGCGGTTCCCTTTATGAAAGCGTTGAAAGAATGGGGAATACCGAAAGAGCGTATCCACTATGAAGTGTTCAATCCAATCAGTATTCTAGAAGAAGCATAGAAAAGCCATGGCTTGCGCCGTGGCTTTTTTTCGTATTTTTTTAAGTGATCGAAGAAGTTTAACACAATATCCTTGAATTTTCTATCTTTATATAATATTATAATATTTCAAGTAATACATTATATTACTTAACTTTCCACATTTATCATAACTCCGCACTAACTTATAACTTATATGATAAATGTTTACCCTGTTTTTTAGGAAAGTATGCTTGCTGGGTTTTCCATAAAATCAATAAGGGGGATGTACATGTTCCATCCAGATGAAAAGAGAGCAAAGCCGGGAGATGTCATTGAGTTTGAAAGAAATAACATGGTATATACGGGAAGAGTGATGCCATCTAGAGCGGAGAATAGTATTGTCGTGGATATATCGGGAATGGACAGGTATGAGGAACTGAATCACGGCTACCACAATACGGTGGTAAATCACACGAAATATAGGATTGTCGAAGAAGAAGTATCATAAAAAAAATAGAACTACATCGAGAAGGAGTATTCAGATCATGCGACGCAGCAATAGACTTGATTTCGAGCAATTAGTACAAGAGAACAAACAAGAGCTTTTGGAAGACGAAAAACAGTTGTCCCAAATCGAGAAGCGCCTGGAAAAAAGGCAGGAAGAATTACTGAGACAAGGACATAATTTTGAATGAATACAAGGTACCGACCGGTCCGCCGGTCGGTGCTTCTCTTTTTCGTTGGAGTATTCCTTTGAGTAGGAGAAATGATAAGGTGGCATTTCAATGATACCTGGACGGACTGAACCTAAAACTTTAGGCTGACTTCATGAGCGGTTACTTATAAACTTTGGTGGAAGGTTTAGATAAAAATGTGTAATGCACCACGTCTTCAAAGAGTTTGATAAGATATAAAAAATGTAGAGCATCTAACTACTTGAATTCCAGTGTTGGGGACACATCCTGTTCTTTCCTACACCAATAGTTAAAGATTAATCAATTAATTATTAAATTAATTGTAATATACAGTTATCTTTTGTAGAAATAATTTCCAATATGTTAAACTATGTAATGTAGTTATCCGGAGTTAGTCCGATTACTTAGCGTAATAAGCTGAACCGGTGACTGCAAAAAACAATCTCACACATAAGAAGGAGGAATTGGCGACATGTCTGTTACTCGTGTAGGAATGGCTGTTCTGCTTTCGGTGATTTTTGTTTTTGGTGCTGGGCAACCAGTGTTCGCTAACCATAGCGGAGATCTGAATTGTAGTGACTTTAATACGCAAGCAGAAGCACAGGCCCACCTCGAAGCACATCCGAATGACCCGGACGGCCTTGACCGGGAAGGCGATGGCATCCCATGTGAAAATCTTCCTGATGGTGACAGTGAGTCCGTGGATAGTGAGGTTGCAGCCGAAAGTGAAACAGGTGAAACTGCAACTTCTGAGGAAACAAAATCTGATGAATCAACCACTTCTTCTGAAGAAAGGGGCGGCGAACTGCCTGAAACATCAACTGCATTACCGCTTGGTATTCTAGGTGGCTTAGGTGCAATGATCCTTGGCGCACTTGGTATGCGTAAACGTTAATATACTATACGGCAGGCGAGTTTCTCGTCTGCTTTTTCTCTTTCATAAAAAATTAGAAGGAGGAGAAACCTGTGATAAGAAGGTTGTCGGTAATCTTGTTTGTTTTAGGTGTGTCCCTGGTTTCGTATAATGGTTGGCAGTATTATGAATCAACTAGATCGGTGCAGGAAATACCGGATCAGAAAGATGCTCCGTCTATAGATACAGTCAAGGCGAATGAACAAGAAACAAGAGATACAGTTAACAAGGAATCAACAAGGGAGGCATCCGTTAGCCCGATGACCTTTGATTATAATATTGCCAAAGGAGAAGAAGTAGCAGAACTGGACATCCCCAAGCTAGATAAGCGATTTACTACTTATTGGGGGACAGATGAGGATACCCTAGGTCAGGGTGTGGGTATGTATGTGAGTGAGTGGACAACTATCCCTAACCGTGAGGGAGGGCATACAGTACTGTCAGGGCATCGAGATACTGTATTTATCGGCTTGGATGAACTTGGCGAGGGTGATACGCTCGAGGTTCATTATGATGACGAAACATTTGTCTATAAGATTAAAGAGACATGGATTACTGATGCAGAGGATCGCTCCGTGATTGTGGAAAAAGACAAACCGACATTAACACTCACCACCTGCTATCCATTTAATTATGTCGGATATGCCCCCGATCGGTATATTGTCCAGGCTGAACTGGTTGATTGATATACAGTAAACATCGGATAAAGATCAAAAAAGAAAGACTTTATCCGGTGTTTTTTGAAGATATATAAAAGGTTTAATATCGGAGCAAATCTTTCTGTTAGGTAAGGTAAAGCCAATTCATTTATTTCTAATCTAGGCTTCCTTTTCGTCAATGAAGGGAACTGTGACTCTATCCCCTGTGAGTTTACACAGAGGGAAGCTAATACAATAATTCCATTTTATGTGAAGAAGGTAGATACTATGGCATTCATTTTATTGATTGTCGGCTTGGCTTTACTCATTAAAGGTGCCGACTATTTTGTGAAGGGTGCCTCTAGCATTGCTTCGAACTTGAATGTGTCCCCGTTGCTAATTGGTCTGACAATTGTAGCGTTTGGCACAAGTGCACCGGAAGCGACGGTGAGTTTGGTTGCCGCCCTTGAGGATAGTGCTGGTATGGCCATCGGCAATGTGGTAGGGAGCAATATTTTCAATATTACCTTTGTGGCTGGACTGACCGCATTGATCTATCCGCTGAAGGTGGAGAGCGAGACAATCAGAAAAGAAATTCCGTTCACCTTGCTTGCTAGTGTAGCATTGCTTGTACTGGTAAGTGATGTCTTCCTGCAGGAATGGAGCGCCAACTTCATAAGTAGAAGTGACGGCTTCATTCTCCTTCTGTTTTTCGCAATATTTTTATATTACTTATTTGAAGTGGCCAGGCGCAGTAGGGAGCGGGGCCGTTCTAGCAGTCATCATGTTGCCAAAGAGGCATGGGTGAAAAACATCATTCTAACCCTCGGTGGACTGGCCGCTATTGTATTTGGTGGAGATCTGGTCGTAAACGGCGCGACCGAGATTGCCCTCTCGTGCGGCATGAGTGATACACTTGTCGGTCTGACGATTGTAGCGGTTGGAACTTCGTTGCCGGAATTGGTTACATCCATTATGGCTGCTATTAAAAGAGAGGGTGATATTGCCCTTGGAAATATTGTCGGAAGCTGCATATTCAATATCCTCTTCGTGTTGGGAACATCATCCGCTATCTCACCGTTGGCGGTGGATCATAGAATATTCACCGATGTATTATTGATGATTCTGCTGACAGTTATTTTACTGGTATTTTCCAGGTCGAATTATAAGATTGGAAAAATGGAAGGAATTATTCTGGCAGCGGCCTATGTGTTATATATGGTTTATGTAATCTTGAGGAATTAAAGGGAAAAGGACTGATCGTCTCAGTACGGTTCAGTCCTTTACATTGGAGCAGTTTGTGCTGCCTGTCCCTGGAATGTTATCTTGTTTGGCTATCTAATAAGTAACCGGTAATAAATACCGGTTTGTATGGTTGAGAGGTTTATTGTTATACTTCTCTGGTTCTTCTTTTGTTTAATCTTACTTTGGAGGTATCATTCATTCCTCTATAATAACGATTTCTTCTCGAAAAATTTTCCAGCTTTCTGACAGCTTTTCGAAACTCATGCTCTGATAGTTGGTCCGTGGCTCGCATGGAGCAAAGCATTGCATATGCCATTGGTGTTGTATCTATATTTATATCAATATCCACATCAGAATTTCCGCTGTTACTTACTGTTGCTTCTACTAGCTCAGCAGCTTCAGCATAGGAATTAGTTCCTTTGTCATAGGGATACAAATCTTCCACTTTTCCCACAGGATCCCTCCTTTTTTTAGAAATAGAATCAAAGCGGAACTGGATTCCGCTTTGATGACAGTAACTCCTACCATTTATGATTATTCTTTCTTCTGCGTCTATCTTCCGTACCTGCTACCTCATCTTCATTCCCATCGAGATCGTCTGAAAAATCTACATAGGAATTTCCGCTTTTAATGATTCTTGCAATATTGATGTTACGATTTTTGTTTTTTAGGTCGTTTTCATTTTCGTTCTCATTATCATTGACATTGATATCCTCAAAGTCAAAATCATATTCATTATCAAAGTTAGATAAAGTTTCTGCTTCCACTTCGCTGTTTCTTTTTCTATGACGTCTTGATGTTTCTCCTTCTACCTCTGCATTGGTTCTATTCCTGGAATAGCAGGCTTCCTGGTTGCCATAACGGTCGTACTTTCTCCACATGAATTCTCCCTCCTTTCTTCTATTGTAATAACAATGTATTCAGAAACTATTGAAAGTGAAGTAGTAGGTATCCTAAGATATACGTTGGTTTTTTAAACAAAAGTGGGTGAAACTCAGGATTTCTGCCTTTTCGTCATAAAAAATGATAAGTTAAAAAAGACAGACATTATATATGTCTAGAATTGAGAAATCGGGGGAGGAAAAGTTGTGTGAGCGATTAAACGGGGGAGTCCCCGCTATTTATATATAGCAAGAGCCATTAAGAGTTATGATAGGTTTGTTGGATGATCTCTTGTGCAATGGAAGCATTTGCTTCTTCTATCCGTTGATGTTCGTCCACTGAATCTCCTGACAGCCGGTTATCCACATCAAGCAGATGATGATCTGCATGGATTCCGGTATTCGCCTGTATTCCTTCCATTTTATCCTGTTTAATTGTGTCTGTATTCATTGGTTTCTTCTGCACATGATCACCTCTTTTATAATATGCACAGGAATGTTCACTCTAATCAATATCCTGAAGCGGCTTTGGTTATATTATCAGTAGGAGGTGATTTCAATGGATCAAAAGCAAAATAAGGACCAGGAAAACATCAATGTACAGCTTGGTGGAATGGGTGTTTACGGCAATACTTCAAATAAAGAGATTGGCGGTTACAGAGCATCAGGGGACATCGAGAATGCTGGAAGATTAGATAAAGGCTTTCAAAAGAACGCTGAAGGGGATGATATAGTACCCTCAGCATCCATCAAGGAAGAGGCAGAACGAATGGAAGATTAGATCATAAGGGCTTTGCCAATATAAGGGCTTTGCCAATCGTGGGCAGGCCCTTTCTTAACATTCTTTGTCTATATGACAAGAGCACAACCATTACGGTCGGAGGTATGGTCGAAAAAAAGGTATTCTTTCTCAGGGTTTAATGTTCATGTTTCTGTGTTACTAGAAACCAAAGGAGGAGGAAACCATGCTATCGACTATATTTATAGGGGTTACTATTTTATTTCTCATTATTAATCTGTATTATTTCTTTACAAATAAGGATTTCAAGAAAAGCTATGCAAGCCCGGCCCTATTTTTTAAACTTGTCTATGTATTTATCAGTATAACCTTAGGCTTTGCCGTTTTGTATCAGTTATTATCCTTGGAAGAAGCAGTACTGGTCATTAATGATCCTACCGGACAGCCAGCAAGCGAATCATTTCTTACTCATCTATACTACAGTGGGGTTACCATCCTCTCCGTAGGTTACGGTGACCTTGTTCCAGTAGGACCAGCTAGACTGTTTTCCCTCGTAGAAGCCGGGATCGGTCTTCTGCTACCATCCGCCTATTTCATGAAGGCTATTAGTAGTTCTAGAAATGAAGAAGAGGAAAGTTAGGAAGCCACAACTCGGCATATTCTTCTTGCCGGGTTTTTTCAATCCACGGCTTTATTGAATTTCACTTATCAACTCTGAAAAACCGGATAAAGTAGCATCCAAAAATTTCAAGGGTCTTTGGAAGTTTTAAATTTATTCCACGTGGTATTAGTAACAGTATGTTTGAAGCAAGGGAGTTACCCTTCTTACAATAGAAATGAGAAATATATATTGGAGGTTTTTCAAATGAGCAAGGAGAGTAAGGGCTCGAGTAGATCAAGGCTTATTGACTGGAGAATTTTTGGGCCAGCCTTGGTTATTATGATTCTGATCAGCATTCCTTTTGCCATGTATGAAGATGAGTCCTTGGAACTGCTGAACAGTATATTTGACCAAATTGTCAATGTATTTACATGGGGCTACATATGGTATGCCATTATTCTTGTGGCAGCAGGCCTGTATCTATCTTTTTCAAAATATGGAGATGTTGTGCTGGGAAATCCAGCAGAGAAACCGAGATTTACTTTATTTGAGTACTCGTCGATCTTAATTGCCATGGGCCTTGGTTCCACCATTATGCGGACCGGGATGACCGAGTGGGCTAATATTGCGGTAGACCCACCGTTTGGCGTAGAACCTGGATCTACGGAGGCATTGTTATGGGGAAATTCTTACAGTATGTTTATGTGGAGTTTCCAGGTATTTGCCATTTTTGTAATGGCTGCACCTGCCATGGGTTATATTCTCCATGTCCGGAAAAAGCCGTTCATGCGGATATCTGAGGCGTGCCGGACAATCTTCGGGGACAAGTTCACAGACGGTCTGGGCGGAAAACTGCTGGACGTCGTATTCCTGATCAGTATTCTATCTGGTGCAGCTGTAACATTGGGGCTAGGTACACCAATTGTCACGTATAACTTGGCGGAAATCTTCAATATTGAGATCACTTTCGGGTTGACATTGATTGTCACCATTGTCTGGGTATTTCTGTTCTCAATTAGTGCCTATCTGGGTATTGAACGGGGAATCAAGAAATTGAGTACCTTTAACATGTATCTGGCCGGTGCATTTGCTGTGTTTATCATGGTTGTCGGGCCTGGGATTTTCATTCTTGACTATTTCACGGATACGGTAGGATTCTTATTGTCCAACTATGTTGATATGTCTCTTTACACCAACTCGCTGGATATGGATGGAACAACACATATGGAAAGCAACACTGTCTTTTGGTTTGCCTATAGTGCAACCTGGGCAATGCTGCACAGTGTGTTCGCTGCTAAGATTTCCCGAGGAAGAACCATCAGAGAAATGATTCTGACCTACCTGCTGGCACCAACATTGATCTCCTGGGTCGCAACCGGCGTACTTGGAGGACTTGGTGTACACCGCTTCACAACAGGAGAGGTGGACGTTACAGGGATTGTACAGGAAGACACGATGGCAGCAATACCAGCCATCTTGAATTCTCTGCCATTATCCCTTATCGCTTTAGTAATATTTGTGATAATTGCGATGATCTTTATGGTGACAACATTAGACTCTACAACCTATACTATTGCTTCCTATGCAGGTACAAAGAATATGAGTAAGGCAGAACCATCCAAGAACTTGCGTCTGATTGTAGCGGCATTGATCACTGTGCTCGCGTTGTCCCTTCTCCGTATTGGTGGTCTGGCTCCTCTTGAGGTGCTGTCCGGACTGATGGGGATTCCAATTATCGTCATTCAGTTCCTGACCATTTATGCAGCCAAGAGAATGATGGATGAGGATAGAGCATGGGTGAATAATGTAAGGAAGAAGAAGAAATGGACCCAGCAGTCCAATGAATAGTAGATAGGATGATTAAAACCATCCGCTCCTTTGAAGCGGATGGTTTTTATATTTTATTTTTCGGTGGAAATAATCTTTCCGAGTGAGGGTACGATAGAAATATGGAAAAACTGGATGTATAATCCGGGGTGTTGTGTTACAATGGCACGAAGGTTATATCATGAAAGGGGAACGAATCGTGAAATTGAGCAAAAATTGGTTGTTGGGTTTATTGCTGATTCTGTTTGTATCTTTTCTTGCTGCGTGCAGTGATGGAGAAGAATCAGCTGACGATAATAGCGAAGAAACAGGCACTCAGGAAAACGAACAGGCACCAGAGATGCCGGAACCTGATTTGGAAGGTGTACCGGAAGTAGTAGCTGAAGTTAATGATACGGAGATAACAAAGGAAGAATTTACGACCGCATATGAAGCACAATTCCAGCAGATGGCTATGCAGTCACAGATGACCGGCCAGGAGCTTGACCAAGAGCAGTTGAAGAAACAAATCGCTGACAGTATGGTTGGTACAGAACTTTTGCTACAGGAAGCAGAAAATCGAGATTACTCTGTGACAGAAGAAGAAATAGATGAAACACTGTCCGAGCTGGCAGAAAGGAATGGATTAGGTTCAAAGGATGAACTTATTGCTGCCTTTGAAGAACAGGGAACTTCTGAAGAAGAAGTGATTTCACAAGTGCAAACCCAAGTAAAATTGGACAAGTTGATTGCCGAAGAATCGGGTGACATTGAACCGACGGAAGAAGAGCTCAAGGAAGCCTATGAACAGGCGAAATCCCAACAGGAACAAATGGCTGGAGAAGAAGGCGGAACAGAAATGCCTTCCTATGAGGATGTTAAACCACAACTGAAAGATCAGCTCAAGCAGCAAAAAGAAGGAGAAGTGACAATGGCACTGATTGAAGAACTGCGCGGGAATGCAGATGTCACTGTACACCTCTGAGAATAGGAAGATGAGAAACCAGGTCTCTTAGTGGACCTGGTTTTTTCATGGCTTCTTTCTAGGTAGCTGTAATGCATTTACTTGATTGCTCCCAAAGGCGTACCAGGTTGGGCAAGAAATTTAATCCGATAAGAATCGAAGCAAATCTTCATCCCAACCAAAATTCTCTTCTGGTGATTATGGAATATTGGACTTCCCCAGCTTCATACGCTAGTAAAGTGTTCAGGATAAAATGTAAGGAGGAATTACATGGGGGAAGAATTCAACTATCACGAGGAGCAATGGGAGAACAGGGAGGATCAGGCACAGGGAGGAACGGGGTTTCACCCTGCACCACCAAATCACCCAACCCCGCAGCATAACGTACCACAGTACTATACGCCATATCCTGTCTACTTGGACCCTTTCTATCGTAATTGCGGCTGTCATGGTAAGCAGCAAATGACTTCACCTGGCATGAACCAGCCAATGTACCATGGGAACATGTATCAGGATAACATGAACCCTTCGCACCACCAGCAATTGCAGGATTTCTGCAGAAGGTACCAGTATCATCTTGTTCAAGGTGAGGGCACGGATGGCAGGACGTACGATGGGATTATTGAAGGGGTGGATAATGACGCGGTATACATGTTGACGCCTGATGGGGATAATGATTGGGACGATTGGGATGATATGGATCGCCAGTACGGCTATGGCCCTTCCGGATATGGCTACAACTATGGCCAACCCGGTTTCTATGGATATCCAAGAAGGTTCCGTCGTTTCAGACGCAGACGTTTCCCGTTCTTCTTTTTTCGGAGATTTTTGTTTCCGCCATTTTATTAATAGGTACATTCATATGCCGGTTGTTTCCTGTCTGGGAACTTCCGGCTTTTTTTATTGAGACAGATAGGTCAGGAGCAGAGAGAGCAGCTAGCTGGCATATCATTCAGTCAACTGATTTGGATAATCAGTTGACACTGAAGTTGTATTCCTATATCCTGTTTTCAGACAATATATAAGGAAGAGGGGGGATTTTCATGAAGTTGCGGCCGCTGGATATTACACTTGCTGCATTGTTTGCTGCATTGATGGCAATTGGCGCAAATATTGCTTCTTTCCTTGTGATTGGAGGGGTGCCGATTACATTGACGACTTTTTTCAGTATATTATCTGGACTTATACTAGGTAGCAGGCTTGGTGCGATATCCATGACAGTATATATGCTCATCGGGTTTGCGGGGGCACCTGTATTCTCGCAATTCTTTGGAGGACCTTCTGTTTTGATCAGACCGACATTTGGATTTATCCTATCGTACATCCTAGTCGCTTATGTGGCAGGTAAGATTATCGAGAGGAGTGCTACTAAAACCACCTATATGGCGGGAGCAATGATAGGGTTGGCCGTCAATTACTTCATTGGTACGAATTGGATGTACCTGGCCTATCAACTCTGGTTGGAAGCTCCGGAGAAAATCGGATATGCTCTGGCTTGGTTATGGATGCTGCCACCTTTGCCGAAGGACATCATTTTTTCCATACTGGCCGGAGGACTGGCTTATCGAATACGTGGAACAGTGTACAAGCCTGAGAAAGGGAAAGGACGGTCAATTGCCTAAACGGCAGACCATCCTTGCTTTGATTTGATCCCTAACCCCAACAATTCTTTTCTCTTTCAACTATTTTTTTCTTCTGCTTGGTTAATATTGCCCTCCAGCCATTCGCCAATAATCTCCAGTACCTCTTGGTCGATTGGTTCTTTGACTTGTCTTTTATAGTCTTTGAGAATTTTACTGAACCTCTGTTCATTTGTTCTCCGCAGAATATGGGACATGTCTTCAATCAGGTGGGTATCACATGGGCCGGATGACAGTTCAGCGATTTCCTCCAAATCCCAAGGTTTCACCTGGACATCCTTCGTTCCAGTGATGGCAAGCACTGGGCATTCCACTTGCGGCAGATAGTCACGGATATTATATTGGCGATGTTCGCGGTCCCATTTGGCATTGATTTTTTTCCCACGGTAACGGATCACATCCTCCGTTGAGTTTTCGATTCTATCCATGACTTTACGGTTCAATTTTTCAATTTTCCTATCGACGTTCAACAAGCGCAACAGCCAGCCTTCAAACCCGATAGCATTCTTGATGTCTTCCTTCATCTTTTCCCGCTGCCAAGTAGTTGTCTCAGACAGCGGTTCTGCTGTTCCGGCAAGCAGGACCATGCCGCTTACCGGCTCCTGTGCGTGGATGGCTGGTGCAATGATACTTCCTTCGCTATGCCCCAGCAGAATAATCCTATGTGCATCCACTTGCGGGTGGTTCTTACCGAATCGAAGGAGGCTGATCGCATCTTCTATGAGGTCAAATAGACCAGCTTTATAAAAGTCGCCTTCACTTTCGCCGACCCCACGTTTGTCATACCGCAACGTAGCTATGCCCTTTTTTACCACGAAATCACTTATCTCTTTAAATGTATTGATTCGCAGATGTTTGGTATTCTCATCCCTGTCCAGATCCCCGCTTCCGTGGACCATGACCATCAATGGATAGACTTCCTGCTCTTCCTGCGGCAGGGTCAGAGTTCCTGCCAGGTCGTAGTTCCCTTCAATGATCACTTGCTGTTCTCTCATTTATTCATCCTCCTACCAAGGGCAACCTATAATTTTATGTTATCGCTAGTCATCGGCCGCTCCCCACAGATAATCGCACGATAGCTTAGAAACAATGGGGGGACACTGAATATCTACTATTATAGTAGGGCCGTTGATGATATGAAACAGTTATGGTGGGCAGTGGATATGCGGAGGTTCAGAATCCTCCGAAGTGGAACCACTGTACTCTTATGTTAGCTATTCCACTCCCTGATGTGAGGGAGGTAGGCCCTTTCCTGCAGCCTTGCTAAAAATGCGTCTTCTGGTTCCAAATGAAAGAAAGGTTCCATTCTCTTCATGGAGAGATGGAACCTTTCTATTGTGTAGATATGCCGGATGCTAATGAAGACCATTGATGATGCTGTCAGGTTCTTCCAATTGATGATCCGCAATCACATCCTGCAGCAAAACCCAGCCGAAGACCAGAAAAACCGCGGTGAACAAGAGTAGGGCAAAGACTGCAATTTTTCCTTTCATGCTATACCTCCGTTATATTTTCCTTTATAGGTGATTTCCGTTCATTTCTTCAGGCAGGGGGTCGATTTTATCGACCTCTTCTTTATTGAACCACCCAAAGAAAATGGAAGTTAAAATGGTACCATACGTAATTTCCTGCATGATTTTCATAATGATACCGCCCAACTGTTGATCTTCCAACGTTTCCATAGAAGTAAATACTTCTGGACCCGACAGTGTCGGAGCTAGACCAGAGAGAACTCCGCCTGGAACACAGAGACTCAATGCCTGCAGCCAAGAGCCGTCTTGAGTATAAGCGGCGTATAATGGAGTATCAGCAAATATGATCAAGACGCATGCGGGTGTAATCAACACACTGTTGGCTAGGATATAGCCTATCTTCAGTACTGGGCGAAGGGTATCGAGTTCCTTCAACGGTGATAATAACGGGAAATAAACAATAAATGCAGCAACCAATAAGATGATCGATACTGTCGTATGGGCCACAGGTGATGATTTAGTGAAATTAAAGATGACAGGCAGATGGTATAGGGAAAACAATACATTGAATAGCAGCATCGATATGATCGGCCGTGTCACCAATTTGAAAACGGGTTTGATCCCCGGGGCGTATACAATTTTCCTCCACATCCATTCCGGAATCCCCTTGATCATGAGAATCGGGAATACAAGCAAATAAATCGCCATCTGGACCATATGGGAAGTCAGGGTGATATGGGTCATCAAGTCAACTGGTGAACCCTTTACTGCATATAATAGGAACAGACCTGTATAGAAATAGATATATTGTTCCCGGCGAGGCAATTCTGTCCCACCGAATTTATGGCGATATGGCCCGGTAATCAGGTAATAGGCCACGCCCAGTATTATTATCCATAATAAAAAGTAAGGGCTCCACAGAGCGCGGAACCCGAATATTTGTAATTCCAACCACATTAGTAATCCCTCCGTATAATGGATGATTCATCCATTGTGGACCTTGGAAAGCAGTAGTTGCGCTCTGCAAGATCCAACATGATGAGTCTCTTTAACTTTTCTGCCCAGTTTTAGGAAGACGGGCAAGCAACATCATGAAGATGATGAGTGAAAAAGCGGTGAATGCCAAAAATGGAATGGTGATGAAACCACCCCAGTTTATATACTCGGTGGTACATGGGACGCCGTTCACGCATGGTTTGATTTCCGCGAAACCCGGTACCTTTTGCTCCAGATAATGGAACAGAGAGATGAACCACCCAATGCTGGCCAGTGGCAATACATACTTTTTGACACTCCAATCATTCTGGAATGTCCCTATCCCCAGGATAAGGGTGAGCGGGTACATGAGGATGCGCTGGTACCAGCATAGTTCACAGGGGATGAATCCCCGGATTTCACTGAAATAAAGACTGCCAAGTGTGGCGGTTAAAGATACGAACCAGGCGAAGTACAGCAAAAGTTGATTCCTGCTCATTCTTCTGTCCTTTCCAACTCTTGATCAATCAGGTCGGTAATCGCTTCATAATCAAATGGGTCTTCCACCATGATGTCGTTGATCATGATGCTGGGAGTGAATTGTACATTGAATTCGGAGACAAGCTCCTCATCTTCATTCACTTCTTCCATGAATGTTTTCTCTTCCAAGTCTGTAGCGAGCTGGTCGGTACCAATACCGGAGATCTTGCCGGCCACTTCGAGAATTTTCTCCTCTGTTACCCACTCCATGTCATGTGCATCCGGCTGTTCGTCGTACAAGGCTTTTTGAAAATCCCAATATGCGTCGGAATTTTGACTGTAGACGGATTCAGCAGCCAGTGCGGCTAGCCTGGATTCTTCCCCGTGAAACAAAGTATTGATATAAGAGAACTGGATTTTACCCGTGTCGACATAATCGTTGAGCAATTGAGGATAAATCATCTCCCCCCATGCTTTACAGGATGGACATTTGAAATCCCCGAATTCTACGACACTGACAGGAGCATCTGCTTCACCCATCGTCGGTTGGCCCTCGATTGGAGGCTGCTCTCCTGTGGATTCTATCTGATCTGTCGTCTGGTTGTTATTCAATACCACCAGAGCAGCAATCAAACCAAAGACGACAATAGTAATGATGACTGCTATTTTTAGTGTTGAATTTTTGTCTTTCATGAAGACACCTCTCTATATGTAAATTGAATATCCTCCTTATAGCTTACCATTAAATGTGGTAGCGAACTTTGACAATTCCCTTACATTATTCATCTATTATTATAGACAGAGCTGATGACTTTTACAAAAAGAAAAAAGCCACCCGAACATGGGTGGCAGTAAATGCCAATCTATAGATTAGCGACGGGTTGCAGTCCTGCTACGACTGGTCTGGTTTGTGTTGTGGCTAGTCACTACATCATTTGGATACATGCTGTGGTTCTCTGTATCATTAGACAGGAAGGTACGGTATACATTGTTTTCGTTGTCTTCATCGGCTTCCACCAATACAATGATTTTTCCGTCTTTCAGATATCCTTCATACTGCTTGGCATGCTCTTCTGGAATGCCGGCCCCGACTAAGGCCCCGACAATTCCACCGCCGCCTGCCCCTACACCCGCACCGGTTAGAGCGGAAACTAGTGGTCCAGCAGCAGCTACTTGCCCGATGCCAGGGATGGCCAGCATTCCGAGACCGGCAATTAATCCGCCGAGACCGCCAAGTACACCACCGGATGCAGCTCCAATGCCAGCACCTTTTCCAGCATTTTTGCCGCGTCCTTCATCATTGGTGCTTACTCCGGTATTTGTTTCATTTTCAATGACATTCACTTTATTCTTATCCTGTGCAAATATGGAAATATCATTGGTTCCATAGCCATGTTCTTTCAATTCCCTGATTGCCCGTTCCGTTGTATCCACGCTGGAGAATACGCCACCGATAATTTTTTTGTCCATTGTATCAGCCTCCTCTTAGTGATGTCTTCATAGACCAATACCCGGTATCGACGGGATATATGCATCATCTGTTTTTTCGTTGTTACCTTATACGATGTATATCTATTGGGAAGTATACTAGCAGGTGGTTTTATGATCGTCCATACTCTAATTGGTTTCATACTTCCGTGGTTTGCCGCTGTCTGGTTGCTGAAAATGGACAGCATTCTACTTAAAATCATGGTTCTTTTCGTTATGATTGAATCCCTGTTTGTGAACGTAATTGGCTTACAGCTTGGATTTTGGCTGCTATTGCCTCTCGAAGCAATACCGATCTTATCTCAAATGCCTTATATTTTGGGGGCTTATCCCATAACCGCAGCTTATATGGTTTACTTTATTCAATCATCTGATAAGCCGGTTGCCGGATTGGTGCTCTTTTCCTTGCTGATAACCGGATTGGAGTTCATCTTGCTTTCGGTTGATTGGCTGGTGTATGGGAATGGATGGAATATAATATTTACTTTTTTCTCTTATCTGGTACCGAACGCACTTGCCTATCAATTTTATAAAATAACGCGGAGGTCTTTGTTCCGGTCACGTCTCTACAGCTCCTGACAAGGCCTATTTGCTGTTACGTGGTTTATGGATGGATGGTGACCATTGTGCCATTTGGAACGATAGCTGCCAGTTCTTCTACATCCCTGTTATACATCCGGATACAGCCTAAGGAGACGGCTTTCCCTATAGAACTCGGATCGTTCGTTCCGTGAATCCCATAATGCTGCTTGGATAAACTCATCCACATGGTGCCGAAAGGCCCTCCTGGATTGGGGGCTTTGTTGACGATGACAAAATTCCCTGTTGGAGTCTCATGTAACATGCGGCCAACAGCAATAGGATATTGCTTAACAATTCCTCCATTTTGCAGTAGTCGCAGCCGGAAATTATTTAGTGATATATCAATTTGATACGGGATGGATTGTGGGGAAGGAAGGCCTGGGATGACAATCGATTGGCCAGGATAGATGAGATCCGGGGTTATTCCTTGATTGGCGCTGAGGATTGCAGGCAGCGGTGTCCGGTAATCTCTGGAAATCTGTATAAGTGTTTCGCCTGTTTTCACAGTATGGATCAATGTAAATACCTCCATGGTTGAAAGTAGGATAATGCATCCTATGCATAAAACCCATGTGTTGCGAGCGTGCTGCCATAGGTAAAACTCCTTGGACTTCCACACGTCCAAGGAGTTGTTTCTATTGGTTATTCAATTTTTTCAGGGGCTCAACAGCTGGTCCTTCGATGACTTCTCCAGTGCAAGAGAAACGTGATCCGTGACACGGGCAATCCCAGCTTTTTTCACCATTATTCCAATCCACCCCACAGTTCATATGGGTGCAGGTTGGATCAATTAAATGCAGTTCCCCTTGTTCGTCTCGATAAGCCCCAGTTCTTTTTCCTTTTATACTGACAATGGCGCCCTCACCATTTTTTAGTTCATCGACATGTTTTTCTCTCCGCTTCAGATGAGATTTCATCATTTGTGCGCCGTCATCAGCCAGTTCCTTGAGAATTGCTTTGCCGGTTTCTTTCTTCAAGTGTGTCCTTGTAGGGGCAAACAGTTCTTTATAACGGTTTTCTTTTCCCAGAATCAGGTCCCGCAGCAGGGTTGCTGCAGCCATACTGTTCGTCATTCCCCATTTTTTATAACCTGTTGCTACAAGTAGACCGGGCTGCCCTGTGACGGCCTGGCCGATGTACGGCACTTCATCGGGTGGAGTTAGATCCTGTGCAGACCATCTGTGCAGGACCTCTTTTATTCCATAATAATTGTCAACGAACCGACGAATATTCTCAAAATGCTGCAGGGTGTCTATACTCTTTCCAGTCTTATGCCCCTCGCCACCAAAGATGGCTATTTTTTCGCCGCCCATTTCAGCATGTCTCATCGAAAAGCTCGGTTGGTCGATGCCAAGATACATACCATCGGGAATGTTCTTTTCTGTTTTGACTGCCAAGGTATAGGAGCGGTTTGGATGGAGCCGGGAAAAGTAGAATCCTTTCTTATCATCGAAAGGAAAGTGGGTGGCCATTATTGCATGTCTGCATTGGACATCATACCCTCCTTTTGTTTTCACCGTCATACCCTCATCACTGCTTTCAGTCGAGAGGGCAGTGGTATTTTCATAGATACGGCCACCGCTCTTTTCAACTTCCTTGACGATCGCTTCTAAGAATTTCACCGGATGAAAATGTGCCTGATCTTTCATGATCAATGCCTTCTCGGTATGAAAGGGAAGAGAGGTCTGATCGGTCAGCTCACCTTTGATGCCGATCATATCATAAGCATGTTTCTCTTTCTTCAGCATTCGCTTTCCTTGGCCTGTGCCTGCATGGAGGATGGCATCTTGATACTTAAAATCACAATCAATCTCATGTCTATCGATGATCGCCCTGATTTCATCCATAGCCTCCACTTGTGCATCATAATAAAAGCCAGCCTGTTCTTCTCCATGCATCTCAATCAACTGGCTGTACATCACGTCGTGCTGGGCGGTTACTTTAGCTGTGGTGAAGCCGGTGGTTCCGTCGAGAAGGGAAGAGCCTTCCAGTAATACAACATTTTTCCCTTCACGTGCCAGCATATAAGCTGCAAGAATGCCGGTCATGCCGCCGCCGATAATAGTGGTGTCGGCTTTGATATTTTCTTTTAGAGGTGGAAAAATCTTTGATATTTTATCTTTTCTCCAATAGGAAGCAGAATGATCTGGGAGATTTTTTTCGTCTCGTTTCTGATTCATGGACGGTTCCTCCTTTCCTAGTAGAGAACTATACCCATCTCTAAGGGGCTGCATGCCTGTGAACGTCCATCGAGCGAAACTAAAGAAATCCCTGATGCATCGCTATTGCCTCAGGGATTTCTTCTTTTGCTTCTATTATGTGTCGGTCTTTACCGAATCTCTCCATGTGTGAATTTGTTCAGGAGATCATCCAGCTGCTGGCTGCATTCAATTGTTTTTTCATTGGCTAAACCATATCTCAGTCCAAGTTCTATCATTTCTTCTTTTTTCATTAGGATGGCCATGGGTAGTTCAGGCTCCACTGGTTCTATTATTTGGTCCATTATATTTTTCCCCTCTACATTTTCAATCGTACAGATTTATTTATTTGGTGGCCCAACAAATTCATTATGGCAACCTTTTCTAACGGAATCAATGGTTTCCACAAAAGAAGTCACTGTTCTACGAAAGTAGACAAGTGATAAAACTAGACAAATAATTGGTTATTCAGCCTCTATCTCCCGCCACACTTGATGTTTTAGCCACACATTTAGCGCTTCAATATGACAGAGATTTACGTTGCATAAAATTTTTCGTTCGTGTTATGATAAGAACAAAGGTTCGGAACAACAGTTCTTGAAGGAGGGGCATCCATGAAAGAATTATTTACACGTATTTCGGGTGGCACACAGAAGCTGGAGATGATTTATCTATCTGGAAACGGCCAAATTTCCCAGCGGATCATCCGAGTAGTAAAAGTGGAGGGGGAGTATGTTCTCGCTTATTGCTATACCAAAAAAGAGGTGCGCAAATTCAAATTGGACCGGATTCTATCGGCCTACCCAGTCCGAAGAAAGGTGGGAGCATAATGGGAAAAGTAAATGATCGCGGAAATATGAAGTGGACCTCTCTGATGCTTCCTGAGCATATCCAGATGTTGAAAGATATGTGGGAGGATAGGGAGGCCAGGCCAATGCCCATTTTGGATGAACAGAAGCTGACAGAAATCAACAGGGTATTGCAGATGGCCGCTCATGACAGCCTTCCTGTGGAGATCAAGTATTATAATGGCCGGGATTACTTGACGGCAAAGGGAAAAATCTCCCGAATAAATCCTCTCGACAACTGTATCCAACTGGAAGGACAAGGAAAAATCATGGCCGACCAGGTGCTGGATGTATATATAGAATAACCCTGTCCGCGGATGAGCCATTGCCGCGGGTCATTGCCCCATCTTTTTGGACAAAAAGAATACCCCCCTCGGAAGGGGAGTATCATTCACCTTATATAGCCGTTGTACCTTCTTCTTTCATTTTTTCTTTGACTGCTGCAATTTCTGTCTGCACTTCTTTCATTTTCTTATCATCTAAATGATAGAAGTGCATGGCAGTAAGGGTAATGATCCAGCCGACAATTGGAATACCGAACATCAATACCATCGTTGCGATCAGTAATGGAGTGGTCAAAGCTTCTCCTAATTGTGGGAATTCATTTTCATACCCTATGAATCCTACAGTAATACCTACAAGTGCCGGTGCCAAGGAAGACATCGCCTTATCGATGAAGGAGAAGATGGTTCCGAGCATTCCTGGTACGTAGCGTCCTGTCTTATAGGTCTCATAGTCGGATACATCTGCAATCATTGGAATGACGATCGCAGGTGTCAAGCTTTCAATACCTCTCAATATTGCATAGAGGAGAAGGAAAATCAAGGTAGTCAAACCGATGTTCTCAAGAGAAATTGTTGTAGGTTCAATGAGCAGGAAGAATACAATCAGCAGGGAAGCTGTGATGATCCCAAGCCATGTTGCTTTCACCAGTGCACTTTTTAAACCTGTTTTTGTTGCAATTTTAACTCCGAGGAATGTAATCAAAAGCGTTGGAACAATGGTAATCAAAGAAATGGTTCCACTGAGTGCGTAATCACCGATCATGATTCCGAAAAACATAATGTAGACGGCAGGCTGCCTGAGAACCATACCAGCAATTTTGTCCGTAGACGCTGCGATGACCAACATTTGCATCGGCCTGTTTCCTTTAAGGATCGGCCAGTAGTCACGGAATCTGGTTTGGACGGTGGCATCAGCGAGTCCATAATACTCTTTTCTATCCCTGTTATTGATGGCGATCACAGCCAGAATGGTAAAGATACCTGCTGTAACAATTGCGTAGGTATTCAATTCGGTGAACAAGGACATGGTAAAGTCACCGTGTTTGCCCACCAGATAGGAGGCAACAAAAATCTGCCCGCCTGTAAATACCCCGATATTATAGGTGGCATCAAAAATACTGAACAATGGACGCTGTTTCGGATCGTTGGTCAAAACGGTTTGGGCCGCTTTCGTACAGGCAGTTTGGAATGTATATCCAATAATATAGATGGCATACATCATAATGAAGAAAGGCAGCTGCATGGCTTGCGGTAAGGAATGCGTGACATTATACATAATGAGTACCGAGCTGGCGAGAATTAGATTTCCAAGCAGCATTAGCGGCTTGAATTTACCGAATTTCGACTCCGTTTTATCGATGATGTAGCCGATAATCGGATCTGTAATAGCATCGAATACTCTGCTCAACCCGATGACAGCACTGACTACTACAACCGTCAGTCCGGCGACACCAGTTGCATAATAAGATACGAAACCAATAATGAATAAATACAAGTTTGTTGCAGTGTTATTAAGGGCAAAAAGGGCGATTTGCCAGAGTTTGGCAGAATTATATTGCTGGCCGTTTGCTGAAGCTGTATTTGCCATAGTATTACCTCCAGTGTCTTAAAGTGGGAAATCGTTTTCAAAGTTTAGTAAGCTATTTATTCTGTATGGTCATATGCTGTTCGTAGATGGATGAACAAGACATACAAACCCTCCTTTGTTAGCGCTTACCTATTGGTTTAAAAAAATTCGACCTTCACGCGGATGAGTAAAGCCTTCTAAGTTAGTTTGTTTGGCAAGCAAATTAAAATGTTACCGTTATTGTAAGTGAAAGCGCTTGTATAATCAACCGTTTTTTTGCCTTTTTCGACATTTTTCAGAATACAGTTAAGGAAGATGTATGGAAAATACTGTGTGAGATAATCCCCTTGCTTTAATATACTTAGTTATTTATAATAAGTATCAGTGTTTAACATACTAGCTTCACAGATTTAACTGACATGGAGGAAATAATATGAATATATTAGTAGTCAAAGCAAACAACCGTCCAGAAGGAATCTCTACCAAAATGTATGAGGCTTTCATGGAGCAAGTGAAAGACAATAAAGACTTTAATGTCTCTACTTTCGATATCTTTGAAGAAGAGATGCCTTACTTCGGCCAGGATCTCTTGAATGCACTGGGGAAGCTCGATAAGGAAGAGGACATGAACGAAGTGGAACAGAAGATTCTTGCTGCCAAACAACGAGCCAAAGATGCAGTAATCCGTGCAGATGTGCTTGTATTTGCCTTCCCATTGTGGAATTTCACCATCCCTGCGAAATTGCAGACATTCATCGATTACATTGCCGAAGCAGGATTCTCGTTTAAATATGATGCAGAAGGAAATCTTGTCCCATTGATGGACGATAAAAAGATCATTCTACTGAATGCACGGGGCGGAGTCTACTCTGCTCCGGAAATGGCACCAATGGAAATGGCTGTTGATTATATGCGCAATATCCTTTCCGGTATGTTTGGAATGGAGGTCATCGATGAAGTAATCATTGAAGGCCATAATGCCATGCCAGAGAAAGCGGAAGAAATTGTAAAAGAAGGACTGCAAAGAGTAAGCGAATCAGCATCCAAGTTGGCTTTCCAGGAAGCTTAAATATTAAATGCATAAAAGGAGCAACCATGCCCGGTAAGGGGATGGTTGCTCCTTTTCTTTTTATAGTCCTTGCATATTGATCATCCACTGAGGATAGGGAATCCTTGGTTCACTGACAGCGTGGAGGGCTTCCATCTCTTTTTGTGTTAATTTGATATCAGCCGCTTTCAGATTTGATTCGAGTTGTTCAAGCTTTCTGGAACCGATGAGGACGGAACTGACACCCGGGCGATTCATCAGCCAAGCCAAGGCAATTTCAGCCGGTCCTGTCCTATGGTTTTCACTGATTTCCACTAATTTCCTTACAATGTCGTCCGCCTTTTGAATATCTGGAATGGGCGGAAAGTGTCCGGAATCCTGATTGGCAAAACGTCCTTCCGAGGGGGAGTGGTTGTTATGGTATTTCCCAGTCAAGTAGCCGCCATTCAAGGGGCTCCAGACAAGGATGCCCAATCCTTCTTCCTGGGCAAGTGGGATGACTTCATGCTCCAAGTCCCGGTTGATCAAGCTGTAATGCATCTGGGCCGTTGCATATCTGGCCCATCCGTTTTTATCGGAGATGCCGAGTCCTTTCGCCATCTGCCATGCAGCATGGTTGGATACCCCGATATAACGCACTTTTCCTTGCTTTACGGCATCTTCCAGAGCCCGTAATGTTTCTTCTAACGGGGTAGTAGAATCAAATCCATGAAGTTGATAGAGATCGATATAATCCGTTCCTAGACGCCGTAGACTGTTTTCTAACGAGTTCATAATATGGAAGCGGCTGAGGCCGCGGTCATTAACATCATCACTCATCGCTTCTAATACTTTTGTTGACAGAATAAGATTCTGGCGTTTGTTTTTGATGGCTTTTCCAAGCATTTCTTCTGATACACCATTATTGTAGACATCTGCCGTATCAAAAAGATTGATTCCAGCGTCCATTGCCATATCTACCATGTGATCTGCTTTTGCCTGGTCTCCAAAGCCAATATTCCAATCTTCTCCAAATGTCATGGTGCCAAGGGAGAGGACACTTACTTTTAAGCCTGTATTTCCAAGATTGCGGTACTCCATGGAGAACCCCCCTTTATTAATGAACTTCCAGTCCAAATATAGTAGAACAAAGGAAATATCACAACTACTTTACCCAGAAATGTCCGGTGTCATCCATGTCACAGACGTTCTCTATGAGCCTAGTGAAACCCTTAATCAAATTCTAATATTCCAACATTCCAAACATTATTTCATACTTCGAAATAAATTTATGTTATGTTCATTAGGGGGGAACTCAATACATAGTTGAAAGGAGCATCATATTTATTATGAGAAAGATTCTTACACCCATCGTTCTAACATCCCTGATGATTTTGTCCGCATGTGGGACTGGAGAAGAGGGAAACTCTAGCAACGAAGAGCCTATGAGCTATGGTGAGCAGATGGACTATCAAATCACAGGTATTGAACCTGGTGCAGGGGTAACCGTAACAACCGAAGAAGTTTTAAGTGAGTATAGCAATCTAACAGGTTGGGAGCTTGAACAATCATCAACAGCTGCCATGATGGCTGAACTGCGCGAAGCCATTGATCAGGAGGAACCAATCGTAGTAACTGGATGGAATCCCCATTGGATGTTCGCCGAATATCCGGATTTAAAGTATCTGGAAGATCCTAAGGGAGTATATGGTGAGGCAGAAGAAATCAGGACACTTGCCCGTATAGGATTGAAAGAAGAGAAACCAGGGGCTTATAAAATACTAGATCAGTTTGAATGGGAAGTAGAAGATATGGAAGGCATTATGCTTGAAGCGGAGCAGACTGGCGGAGATATTGAAGAACTTTCCCGTCAATGGGTGCATGACAACCAAGATAAGTCAGAAGCATGGACAAAAGGTGTGGAAGAAGTTGACGGGATAGAAGTGGAATTGGTAACGACCCAATGGGATTCCGAGCTTACCTCCACCTATGCTGTAGCTGAAGTCATGGAAGGAAAAGGATATGATGTAACAGTGACACCGGCAGATGTGTCTGTCATGTACCAGGCAGTTGCCACAGGGGATGCAGATGCAACCGTAGCGGTCTGGATGCCTACCACGACAAAGGAATTCTATGATGAGCACGAAGGAGACTTCGAGGACCTGGGTGCCAACTTGGAAGGCGCAAGGATCGGAATGGTCGTGCCAGGTTATATGGATATAGAATCTATCGAAGATCTGGAGCCAGCTGAGTAAGGCTTCTATATAAAAACACATAGAATCCCCATATCATCTATGTAGAAAAGCTGGAATGTATAACCTATGAAATCTAATATATTCCATTTGTAACATTTCTGTCCATTTTGTAATTCATGTAACCTACACTTAACCGCCCTGTAACCACAGAATGGGTTTGGCTATGGTACGATTACTCCTGTAATAAACAAAAGGGGGATTACCTAATGAGAAAGTTAGTAGCCGCATTTGCAGGGTTGGTTATCGCAGGAATTTCTGCAACATCCGTATCAGCCGCAGCAGACCACACCGTTCAAAAAGGTGACAGCCTATGGAATATTGCAAACAATAATAATACAACAGTAGAAGCATTGATGGACATAAACAATTTGAACTCGACCATGATATATCCTGATCAGGTGTTGAAAGTCGAGGGGAATGAACAGACAAACTACTATATTGTACAACAGGGAGATACTCTATCCAGCATCAGCAGTGACCAAGGTGTGACGGTTTCTGATTTGAAAGCATGGAATAATCTATCTTCCGACTTGATCTATACTGGTGAACAATTAGCTGTGAACGGCGAGGCCGCTACCACAGAACCACAAGTTGTGGAACAACATACAGAAACTGCTGCTAAAGCAGAGCCGACGGAAGAAACAGAGACAGCGGAAGTGAATACACAGAAGACCGAAGCGGAAGCTGCACCCAAACAGGAAAAACCTGCTTCCAATCAGGCAGAAGGACAGACACTTACAGTTGAATCGACTGCCTATACCGCTGGGTGTGCCGGTTGTTCCGGTGTAACTGCTACTGGTGTTGACTTGAATGCCAATCCGGACGCAAAAGTGATTGCCGTTGATCCAAATGTTATTCCACTTGGTACGGAAGTATATGTAGAAGATTATGGCTATGCCGTAGCTGCTGATACAGGTGGTGCCATCAAAGGAAACAAGATTGATGTCCATGTTCCTAGCAAAGATCAAGCATATAGCTGGGGCAGAAGAACGGTTGAAGTGACCATAGTGGATTAACCGATACGAAAAGAAAGCATCTTCCTCTCGGGAGATGCTTTCTTTGTTTTGGAGTTTACACCTTCACAATCAAGGATCTATGACTATAAGGCCGCTTTGTTGTTTTCCAATTCTGCCACCGTCTTCACACGGACCATGAAGTCATCAACCACCTTATCTGTAGCAAACAACAGGAATACTTTTGCAAACCATTTCAAGGGGCGGTTCGTCACTGTGTAAATAAGTGTCGTGCTGCCATCCCTGATCTTTTCCAATTCGTAACAGGCAGTTACCTCAAACATGCCAGCCAATGTAAAACCAATCTTCAGTTTCTTGGCGTCGGTCCTGTCGACGTATTCGAGTGTTTCCACCTCATATTCTTCCACCCGTTTTCCTTCCTTATATTTCTGTAGATACACGCTTCCCGTTCTTTCATCTGTAATGCTAATTGGTTGATGATCGATAACTTGGGGCATGATCTTCTGCATATCCTCCAACTCACCATCAAATAAATTCCATACCTTTTCCATAGGAGCGGAAATATCAATTCGCTTTGTCCATTTCTTCATAGAAAGTCCTCTTTTCTTCATATTTATAGTACGATTAGTACGATGCATATATATTGATTAGACATGAAGAAAAGAATCCCTGCTCACAGGGATGATTTTTTGAGAAACACCTCATGGTTATTTAGAAAATCATGGTGGATGGAGGTGAGATGGATGTGGAGGCAGATCAATAAATATTACTCTCCTATGGTGGATATGTTGACCATAGGAGTTGCGGCAATTTCTATTCTTTATACAGTCAACTATTATGGCAGGCTTCCCGAAAAGATTCCAAGCCATTTCAATTTTTCAGGAGAGCCGGATGCATGGGGTGGCAAGCAAACACTTGTTGTTTTGCCGGCAATTCATGTTCTTACTGTTATTACATTCTTTTTTATTAATTATTTCACTGTCATTAAACAAGAAGATCCTCGGGAATCCCTGCGTTTTGTGAACATCCCTTTTATTCAGAAGAAAGGATTGAAAAAATCCGAGGCGGAAATGGTCCGTAAACATAGCACAAGAATGATAGCTCTTCTTAATTTAATGGTAAGTCTGATTTTCGCTTATATTCAACATGGTGTGATACAGACTGCATTGGGACAGCAGGAGGGGTTGGGTATGATTGTTCAGCTGTTGACCGCATTCCTGCTCTTTGTGCCGTTTGTATTCTTATGGATGATATACAAGGGGTTGAGAGAAAACCGACCTTAATAGCTTTACTTCTATCCGAGATGGGACAGTGAGTAGTATGGTGCGTTGTGGTAATGGAAGGGAATTTCAGATAGAAATGAGGGAGCCTATATGCCGGTTTGTAAAACATGTGACAACAAATGGTCGTGGAAAGAGACATATATTGCATCATTTACGTTATCTGTTGGAATGACTTGCCCCTATTGTGGAGAAAAACAGTATTTGACGGCAAAATCTAGGATAAAGAGCAGCAGCATTAGCTTCGTCTCACCTATCATCGTCCTGATGTCTACATTTTTTGATGTTTCCATTGCTTTGTGGTTATTGATCCTCATTTCCTACATGTTCCTTATAATAATTATTATTCCATTTTTCTACGAATTGACGGACGAAGAGGAACCGCTTTGGTAGACGATTGCTCGCCAGTAAGACAGTTTAAATGTTATCTTATAGAAAAGGCATTTGGAAGGAGGGGCAGGATGGCAGAATCCACACAAGGAAGCGAAAAAGGCGATCTGCTGCTTCAAGCAGCCCGTACACAAAGCTCCATTTTACGATTGTTGGAAACGACCATGATGGAGACCTATCAATATGAAAAAAGTTTACCGAAGGATGAGCAAAATGAAGAGCTTATCCATCTGGCGGAACGGGCAAGGACGATCATTGCGAAAAAGCCGAAATTAAAGGAAATTCATCGAAAGCTCGAAGAAGAACACTCCATAAAGTTATAAAATGCATGCCTTCCGATGAGGAAGGCATTTTGTTTGGTAAGAGTGTGCTTATGAGCCAGATTATCTCCCATGTGATGCTTTAGGTTCCAGATTTCCAGCAACAATTCCAGCGGGATACATATAAATGGAACATGTCCCAAAAATCGGAGATGAAGTGGGCGATGTTTCTTCTAAAAAAAGCAGGCAGTATAATGTTCGGGAGTGTCCTTCTGTCAATCGGAGTTAATTTTTTCCTGACTCCTTTCAGGCTCCTTGATGGAGGGCTGATAGGAGTAGGTTTAATTATAAGGTATCTTACAGGAATGCAGACAGGCCTGGTTATTATCGGGTTGAGTATTCCGATTTTTGTGCTGGCTTGGATATATTACCGGGAATATTTTTATAACAGCCTGCACGGTATGCTGTTCTCTTCCTTTGCTATTGATCTACTTTCCCCATTTCATCAGCAAGTTTTGCATACCTTCCATATCCCGCCGCTGTTGAGCTCGGTTTTGGGAGGGTTATTTATCGGGCTTGGCGTTGGAGTAATGCTACGTTGGAAGACCAGTACCGGAGGAACCGATCTACTGGCCCAGTTTATGGCGAAAGCCTTTCAAATGAATGTTGGTGTTCTTATATTTATCATGGATGTCTTGATCATCAGTGCGGGAGGTCTGCTGATTTCTCCTCATACTTTCCTCCTCTCTTTCATCACCATCTTGTTTGTAGGGGTTTTTACGAGTATCTGTACATGGGATGTAAAGTATTGAGCTTGGAGCAGCAGGGGCAAGAGGAAGGACCTAACACAGAATTTTTTATACCATGTATAAGACTGCCTGCTTTCGAGTAAGCCTGCAAGCTTTTCATAGAGACAGATGATACATAATAAGGCTGACTTGGGAAAAAATATTGCATAGCTTTCATGAAAGAGAGGGATTGTATATGTCCGAACATTTACATCAGCAATTACAAAAAGCCAGTCATCAGATTGATGAGGCTCAGGAAGCCATCCGTCTGGCACAAGGACAGGACGAAGAATTACTGGAGAAGGCGCATGACCAGCTGCAGCATGCGGAATGGGAACTTCAGCAGGCACAGCATGAAGCTGGGAAGGAAGCTACAGAGAATCCGCAGTTTCAGCAAGCATATCAGCAACTGCATGATACTCGCCAACAGGTGCAGGAGGCGAAACAAAACAACCATGATGTTCTCTAAATGAAAAAAGGGATGCAATTTGCATCCCTTTTCTTGTGCTCTATGATTTGCTCATTTCCTTTGGAGTATCCGCAGATTCCGTGCTATCTTTTTTCTTCTCTTCTTCTGGGTCACTTGCCAAATCGCGGGCGGAATTTTTGAATTCGCGCAGAGTCTCTCCGGTGGCCTTGCCGATTTCCGGAAGCTTTTTAGGACCGAAAATAACCAATGCGATGACTAGGATTAAAATCAGGCCTGGTATTCCAATTGATGAAAGCATCTAAAAATCCCTTCTTTATAAAAGTTTTGTAACTTCATTCTTCCCTATATTTCTTATTTTAACACGTTTCTATTTCGGGACAACCAAATCGCAAGGGATTAACGTTTATTTTACAACGATTCAATTTTCCTTTAATAACCAATTGTTACGCTAGTAATAGGAATCAGGGAAACATAAATGAACAGAGGAGGATTTTCAATGAGTGGGAAACCGAATATGGACAGGCGTCGATTTTTGAGGGTCGGGGGCATGAGTACAGCAGCAATCGCCTTAGGGGCAAGCGGGTTCTTATCCTTGAGTGAAAAAGCAGCTCTTGCAGCATCTCCCCAGGCGAAAGGGTCACTGAGCGGCTTCGGGCCTCTGGCAAAAGACCCTGGTGGTGTGTTCGACCTTCCAAGAGGATTCCAATACCGAATTATCTCGGAAGAGGGAAGCAAAATGGCAGATGGCCGGCCTGTCCCTCAAAAGTTTGATGGTATGGCAGCATTCCAGGGGAAACACAATTCTACCATTCTCGTACGCAACCACGAGCTGACAGGCAATACGAAGTATCCGGTGATCGGTGAAAATCCGTATAGTAAAGATTATACAGGCGGAACGACCGCTCTCGTGGTAGGAGCCAACCGGAAAGTAGAGGAAGAATATGTGACCTCTGCCGGCACCATCCGTAACTGTGCAGGTGGCGGGACACCGTGGGGCACCTGGTTGACCTGTGAAGAAACCCTGCACAGGGGACATGGATATGTCTTTGAAGTAGACCCATTGGATCCGGAGAACAACTTGTCAAAAACACCGATACGTGAAATGGGGGCATTTTCCCACGAAGCAGTGGATGTAGATCCTGCAACTGGCATTGTTTATCTTACAGAGGATGCAGGACCAAGCTTTTTTTATCGATTTCTTCCAAACGACCGCAGTCAGAAAATCGGCTCACTACATAAAGGAGGAAAGCTGCAGGCAGCAGCCATAGAGGAGTTAAGCGCCAATCATGCAAGTGATTTCTATTCCGGGCAGAAGTTTGGTATCGTATGGAAAGATGTGGATCCGGAGAAACCCACGGATGATGCAGAAGATAAAGGGTGCATCCAATTCTCCCGGTTGGAGGGCTGTCATATGGTAGGGGGAGTTTTCTGGTTCTCTGATACTTCCGGAGGGCAAGAGGGGTTAGGTACAGTTTACCGTTACATCCCGGCTACGAACACCTTGGAATTGTTCTATGAATCTACCAAATCGAATGACCTGGAAGCTCCGGATAATATAACAGTTACACCATGGGGAGACCTATGGATTGCGGAAGATGGTGGCGGGGTAGACAGGATTATCGGCCTTACGCCTGAAGGAGAAGCCTATACATTTGCTGAAAACAGACTGAATCATTCAGAACTGGCTGGACCTACATTCTCTCCAGATGGGAAGACATTCTTCGTGAACATCCAGGATCCAGGATTGACATTGGCAATCTGGGGACCATTTGCCAAGAGAAATGCAAGAGGCCAGCGTCGCATGGGACATGCTGCTCCCCCGAAAGGCTATGCACCTGAGATTTCAGATAAACTTGCTGCCTTTGCAGAGGTACAGGGAATGACTGACCTTGAAGTTGCCGCATTCCATCGTCATGGGATGCCCGTTCTATAAGATGAAAAAAGTGACTGCCCATCTTCGGATGGGCAGTTTTTTGTATGAAAGGATCATTAAGCAATTCATCTGTTGTATGGACAGTGTCCTTCTTTCGATGCCTATAGGGGAAATCAGCATAATATCGTCCATGCCTTCTGAATAGCTTGGTATATAGGGACATATTGTGAGGTGGTGGATGTATGCAAATTCATGTGGTACAGCGTGGAGATACATATGGGAGATAGCCCTCCGTTATGGGGCGGATATCAATCAGGTTGTTTTAGCGAATCAACTTAATCTTCCGGACATACTGGTGGTTGGGCAAGCATTGGTAATACCGGAGCCTGGCCGGGAGTATGTCGTGCAACAGGGTGACACACTTTGGGGAATCGCCCAACGTTTTGGAATGCCTCTAGAACAATTGGGGCAGCTCAATCAGATTTCGGACCCGTCGTTGATTTTTGTTGGTGACATGTTGGTCCTTCCTTATTTTCCACATACTGTCCAACCAGGAGAAACTTTATGGGCATTAGCTCAAACCTATAACGTACCTGTCCAGCAAATCATGCAAGTAAACCAAATTGCTGATCCATCCTTTCTTTCCATAGGCCAAGTGCTCTATATACCGAGGGGAGCAAAGCCTGTAAAAGATATTAATGCGTATACAACAGATATGAGTGAGACAGGAAGGCAGGAGGTGCTTGCACTTGGCAGGCATTTCACCTATTTAACACCATTCACTTATTCCTTCCGGGAAGATGGCTCTCTTACAGAATTGCAAGATACTCCGCTGCTGGAGGCGGCTAGGGCAAATAATGTAGCGCCATTGCTTGTATTGACCAATTTTTCGGGTGGTTCGTTCAGCTCGGACATAGCAGCTGCTGTACTGAGAAATACCGAGCGTCAGAATTCACTCATCGACCATATCCTTGAGGAGATGCAGGAAAAAGGATATACAGGAGTAAATTTCGATTTAGAGTACGTTTATCCGGAAGACAGGGAAAACTACAATAGTTTTCTCAGACGTGTAGTGGAGAGGCTGCGACCGCTGGGGTATTCTGTATCCTCCGCCCTGGCACCGAAGGACAGTGCAGACCAAGCAGGACTACTATATGAAGCACATGATTATGCCGCACAAGGGGAAATCCTTGATTTTGTCGTATTAATGACATATGAATGGGGGTGGGCCGGCGGCAGGCCATTGGCAATCGCACCTATTCATGAAGTAAGGGAAGTCCTGGATTATGCGGTGACCGTCATCCCGCGTGAAAAAATATTGATGGGAATACCCCTGTATGGTCGTGACTGGAATATACCATGGATAGAAGGGACACGTGCCCGCACCGTCAGCCCCAAGGAAGCTGTGGAGCTCGCTGCAAGATATGGAGCATCCATTCAGTATGACCAAGTTTCCCAATCTCCCTATTTTCGCTATGTTGATGAAAATGATCAAGAGCATGAAGTTTGGTTTGAAGATGCACGAAGCATGGCAGCGAAATACGATACCATTGAAGAATACGGCTTGAGAGGAGGAAGCTACTGGGTATTGGGGAGCCCATTCCCACAGAATTGGCCAGTCCTTCAAAGCTACTTTACCATACGTAAGTTATAAGGGGAGTTTGTTTTTTTGAATCAACCACCAATCAGCTAATTATCAAATGTGTGCCTATTTTCACCAATAGAATTGGGGGAAATAGGTTTTTTGGTTAACGACCACATCCTAAACTGTGGCTCCTTTGCCTATCTGGAAGAGATTAGTAGGCATAGACAATAAATAGTGAAAGCCGTATACTCTAGTTAGTTATCTGTCAATCAACGGGGGAGCAGTGAGTCATTTGCAAAAAGAAAAGTTGTGGACAAGAGATTTCGTTGCCATTTCGATGGTCAATTTTGTCACCATGCTGTCGATGTATCTATTGTTGGTAACTATGGCTTCTTATGCTGCTGATACATATGACGCTGCCACAAGTATGGCTGGATTGGTGTCCAGCATTTTCATCCTCGGGGTCTTGCTCGGGAGATTATATGGCGGGAAGGAAATCGGAAAAATAGGCAGTAAGAAAATGTTGGTTATTGGAATTTTGTTTTTTGTTACCATGACGTTGTTTTATTTACTGTCTATATCTATCTATGTCCTGCTCTTGATCCGCTTCCTGCATGGCATTGGGGTAGGTTTGGCAACCACTGCTACTGGAACCATAGCCGCGCAGGTGGTACCGGACTCCAGGAAAGGGGAAGGTATCAGTTATTTCAGCTTAAGTATCGTGTTATCAACGGCGATCGGTCCGTTAATTGGTGTCGTCCTCATTGGTTATTTTGGATATTTGAGTATATTTATATTTTCGTTAGTCGTAGGGATTATCAGTCTATTATTTGCCCTTCCGGTACGGGAACCCATAGTAGAGTATAAAGAAGCGAACAATGGGAAGAAGGGCCTGTCCTTATCCGACTTTATCGAACCACGAGCATTGCCTGTTTCCATTGTCATGTTAATCTTGGCAGTTGCGTATTCTGCAACACTATCCTTTATAACTACCTATGCGGCGGAAATCAATTTGGTAGAAGCTGGAAGTATGTACTTCTTCGTGTATGGGGTGGCAATCTTAGTATCACGGCCTTTTACAGGAAAGTTGATGGATGTAAAAGGCGGTAACACGGTTGTTTATCCTGCCTTGATTATATTTGCACTGGGAATGTATCTGCTCAGCCAAGCGGATACAAGTGTTGTCTTCTTGCTGGCAGCAACATTAATCGGTTTGGGTTATGGTAATCTACAGTCGGTCATCCAAGCGTTGGCGATCAAATTGACACCACCGCATCGAGCGGGACTGGCGAATTCCACCTATTTTATTTTATTGGATATAGGGATAGGTATAGGACCTTTCTTCTTAGGTTTCCTTGTACCAGAAGTCGGTTATAGAGGCCTGTACTTATCAATGGTTGGCTTGATAGCAGCAGGCATCTTTGTCTACTTCCTTCTGTATGGCAGAAAGGAAAGTAAGTTCACCTCCCTGGAAACCAGAGCAGATTCTTGAAGCGGAATCTAGACGATGAGTTGTATCAGAAAATCCTATGCACCTTTACCGAGATAGCGCATATAATGGCTATTGTGTGAGAAATCGAAAGGAAGGAAGAAGAGCCATGGAACAAATCGACAAACAAATAGATTTTGGAGGGTATAAAATAATATCCGTAGATATGTCCGACCCATCAGAGGGTCTATATGCAGTGTGCACACCGGTCAAAAATAAGTAATTAAACCTCACCGGAGGCCATCTTCTTGTAGGATTACATAGGGGGATGGCCTTTTGATTTTGTTATAGGTATCTGTAAACCACCTCTGTTTCCCCAATGAGCAAGCTAACTTTGGTAATGACGGAAATCTGGTAATGACGGAAATCGAAAAACTTTGAAACTATTCCCACCGGAAATCGTAGCATCTACTGACCACAATCTTTCGAATAAAACATATGGTTCTGATCAACAATCAAAGGAAGGGGAGGATTGAAATGGATTATTTTTGGCTAGCTGTAGGGATTGCCGCTTTAGGATATTTCATAGGGGATGGGTTAAAGAACTTTAAGAACCCACCATTAAAAAGCCATATGGATTTCTTCCATGAAGAAGATGACCATGAGCTGATCAAGGAAAAAGATGTTCATTATTTTCTAGGGATTTCTAAAGAGGATGCTAAAGCTTTGACCGAAGATCACCCGGACATCCCCCATATTGTCCTGAATGGGAAGGTCTATTATCCAAAGGGAAAACTGCGTAAATGGTTGGCTGATTTAGGAGAATAAGGGAAGTCAGTCATGAATGGTCGGTCTCTCAAGTCGACAGGGAATGATAAAAATAGGGAAAGCAGGTGGGAGAATATGGACAGGCGATGGTGGAAGGAAGCAGTTGTTTATCAGATCTATCCAAGAAGTTTTAAAGATTCGAACGGTGATGGAGTTGGGGATATCCAAGGTATCATATCCAAACTGGACTATTTGAAGGAACTTGGCATTGACGTCATTTGGGTTTGCCCTGTCTACAGTTCGCCGAATGATGATAATGGATATGACATCAGTGACTATAAGGGGATCATGGAAGAATTCGGCACCATGCAGGATTTTGATCAAATGCTTGAAGAAACCCATAACCGTGGTATGAAATTGATTATGGATCTCGTCATCAACCATACATCCGATGAACACCCGTGGTTCATTGAATCCCGTTCTTCCAAGCACAACCCCTATCGTGACTATTATATATGGCGTCCGGGAAAAAAAGGAAGGGAACCGAATAACTGGGAGTCCATCTTCCACGGCTCAGCATGGGAATATGATGAGCGGACCAAAGAATATTATATGCATGTTTTTTCTAAAAAACAGCCGGACTTGAACTGGGAGAATCCAGTCGTTCGCAAGGAACTGTACAGCATGGTCAATTGGTGGCTTGATAAGGGGATTGACGGATTCCGGGTTGATGCCATATCACATATAAAAAAACTTCCCGGATTGCCGGACCTTCCTAATCCGGAACAGAAAGAATATGTTCCGTCGATGGAGGGGCATAGAAACAGGGAGGGTATTCAGGTATACCTGAAAGAATTGAAAGAGGAGACATTTTCCAATTATGATATTATGACTGTCGGTGAAGCAAATGGTGTCACTGTAGAAGAAGCCGATGAATGGGTCGGCGAAAAAAATGGGAAGTTTGATATGATCTTTCAATTCGAACACTTGGATCTATGGGGAAAAAGCACGTCAGGTGGATTGGATATCCACGCATTGAAAGAGACGTTGACAAAGTGGCAGAAAGGTTTAGAAGGGAAAGGATGGAATGCTCTATTCCTTGAAAACCATGATCAGCCACGCTCTGTATCCACTTGGGGCGATGACGGGCCTATCTGGGAGAAGTCTGCCAAATGTCTGGCAACGATGTATTTCTTAATGCAAGGGACACCATTTATCTATCAGGGTCAAGAAATAGGCATGACCAATGTACGGTTCGATTCAATAGATGACTATAAGGATGTTGCCACTCATAATCTCTATCGCGCAGAGAAAAAAGCAGGGAAGAGCCACCAAGAGATTATGGAGATCATTTGGAAAAACGGACGTGATAATTCCCGCACACCGATGCAGTGGTCAAACAGGAAGCAGGCTGGTTTTACGGATGGTGTTCCATGGATCAGAGTCAATCCAAATTATCAATTCATTAATGTACAGCAGGCAATGAACCAAGAGGATTCTATATATCAGTATTATAAAGAATTGATACTGCTAAGGAAACGGGAAGAAGTTCTTGTCTACGGAAAGTATGAGTTGATTTTGGAAGAGGATGATCAGGTCTATGCCTATACACGCAGGCTGGGTGGGGAAGTAATGATCGTGATCACCAACCTTTTTAACGAAGAAACCGTGTGTGAACTGCCTAAGGGGTTACATGGTAAAAGGGCGAAAAATTGTCTAAGCAACTATGTGATCCGTGAAGAGGATAAATTAGGTACCATCAACTTGAAACCCTTTGAAGCAAGGGTTTATAAAATGAAGCAGTGAGCGGGAGAAGAAGTTTTATCGATTTTCATCATTCAGCTATTGAATGCTGGTGGGAATATTGTTACTATAAAAGAAATGAAAAGGGCTATATGTAACTGGCGAAACACGGATCACCGTGAGGGAGCATATAGTGACGATCAGCCGTTCGCCTGGGCAGAGGTAAGGGAAATTTTTCCCTTGCCTCTTTTTGCTTTTTTAGGAGGGATAGCCACGAATTGAAACCTAGAAATTGAGGATGAACGTCAGTAACACTTGTCATTTTACATTGTGTATAAGGAGGAAAAATGAAAATGGTGACCACCACATTGGATCAAGTAAAAACAATAAAAACACTCAACAACATCGCTGAACGGGGATTGAATGTCTTTGATAAGGAGCAGTATGTCGTCACGGATGATCATGAAAACCCCGACGCCATTGTTGCCCGCAGTTATTCGATGCACCACATGGATTTCCCTGATAATTTAAAGGCGATTGCTCGGGCAGGGGCCGGAGTCAACAACATCCCTGTCGACAGATGCACTGATCAAGGAATTGCTGTTTTCAATACACCAGGCGCCAATGCAAACGCGGTAAAAGAGCTGGTTCTGACTTCCTTGATTGCCTCATCCCGTAATCTTTTCGACGGTCTAAGCTGGGTGAAAGGATTGGATGGAAGAGAAGAATCGATTTCCAAACAGGTCGAAGCAGGCAAAAAGCAATTTGTCGGTAAAGAAGTGAAAGGGAAGACCTTAGGCGTGATCGGCTTGGGGGCTATAGGGGCGCTTGTTGCCAATGATGCCCTGGCCCTGGACATGAATGTCATCGGTTTTGATCCATTCATCTCTGTCAATACTGCCTGGAATCTCTCCAGGAACGTCCATCGCGCCATGACCATAGAGGAACTGTTTGCCAACTCGGATTATATCACCGTTCATGTTCCATTGACTGATGATACAACAGGAATGTTCAATGAGGAAGCATTTGCCTATATGAAACCGGATGTACATATCCTGAATTTCTCTCGTGATGGTTTAGTTAATGAAGAGGATATGGCATTAGCACTTCAAAACGGAAAAGTGGGAAAATATATTACCGATTTCCCGAACGAGAATGTATTGAACATGGAAAATGCCGTGCCGATTCCGCATCTTGGCGCGTCTACGCGGGAGTCAGAAGAGAATTGTGCTGTAATGGCTACCAAGCAGGTGAAGGAATTCTTGGAAACAGGGAATATCAAAAACTCGATCAACTTCCCGAATGCATCCTTGCCCTACACCGGTAAAAAACGTGTAACTGCATTCCACCACAATGTTCCGAACATGGTCAGCCAGATCATCTCTATTCTTTCCAGCCATCATCTGAACATTGCAGATATGGTGAACAGAAGCCGGAGAGATGTTGCATATACCATGATTGACATTGATGACGAGGTTAGCGAATATATGCTGCCTGAGCTGGAAAAAGAAATCAGTAGAATCGAGGGAATTGTATCAGTCCGTCTTATATAGTCCGGTATTTTGGATAATGATCCTGCAGCCAGGTGTATTTCTTGAAAATACGCCAGGCTGTATTCATGCGGTTAAAAGGGTTAAAAGGATATGCATATAACGTCCTACTAATCAACTGGGTGCACATAGGCATACGTACATTCTATGAACTTCACGCATAGGCTGATTCTGTAGAAACCATGAAGGGAATGAGCAATGTGTATTACGATCACCGCATGTACCCATACCCCCAGCTAGTAAACAATCCGTCATATCACCAGGGCGCTATGGTTGGAAGCAATCATCAAACAGTAGAGGCTATTCTGGAAGTGATTAAAGGAGAAGCGGAAGCGATTGATCTATACAATCGGCTTGCAAATAGTGCTTCTGAGGAACAAAAACGCGAGGAAATCTTTGGAGCTATGCAACATAGAACAGCTCGCCTTCACCATCTTAACGACTTATATATTTCCATGACAGGAAGAGTGCCTGTATACCAGTTGGATAGGGTGCCTTTCAACTCGTTTGATGAAGGGGTGCAAAAAGCTTATCACACGGTACTGAAAAATGGGGAGGCAAATCGGAAAGCTTATCTAATGACACAGTCTTCACCAATAAGCGAGGTGTTTTTGAGAGCATACCATGAGGAGACAGGGCATGCAGAACGTTTCAGTTCATTATCATCAAATCACCCAGATAATATGGAATACAAGGATTATGGGGGCCAGCCATTCGTTATAAATATTGAAGAAGCCGCTGAGAATAATAACACGTTTCGCACCGCAATATGGACGGGGGAGCATTTGCAGGTTACTGTAATGAGCATTGACGTGGGTGATGATATTGGGTTAGAAGTCCACCCGACGGTAGATCAATTCCTGCGTATTGAGGAGGGGCAAGGATTAGTGCAAATGGGAGATACAGAGGAACAACTGGACTTCCAACGGCAAGTATCCGAGGATTATGCCATTATGGTGCCGGCCGGCAAATGGCATAACTTAACCAATACAGGTCGAAAGCCACTAAAACTTTATACAATTTACGCGCCGCCGGAGCATCCTTTCGGTACGGTACACATGACAAAGGAAGATGCAATGGCAGCTGAAGAAGGTTGAACTTCCCAGTATAGGAAATATATAAATCGTCAGAGATATAAAAAACATGCGAAGAAACCTCCAGTTTCTTCGCATGTTTTTAAATTGTTTATTCACCCAGTACATCTTGGGCAATATTAACAGCATGGTCCCCGATACGCTCCAAGTTGCTTAGCATATCGACAAATACAATACCTGCCGTACCGCTGCATTGTCCTTCGTTTACACGGATAATGTGTTTTCTGCGGTATTCTTTCTCCATTTTATCAATTTCTTCCTCTTTTTTCATGACATCCAATGCCGTTTCCCTATCCATACCTTCTAAAGCTTTCACAGCCTGTTTCACTGTTAGGATGGTCAAGTCAAACATATTATTCAACTCTGTCAACGCCTGTTCTGTCAAGTGCACTTTATGGGACTTCTTATAATCGACAAGCTCAATAAGATTCTCAAAGTGATCGCCGACCCTCTCGATATCCCTGACAGAATTCATCAAAGCTGTATGCTTGCTGCTGTCAGATTCTGAGAGTGATTCCGTAGAAATGTTGACCAGATAATCCGTAATCTCTTTGTCCAGATTATTTAATGCCCCCTCAATCTGCATGGCCATCTCAGAATGCTTTGCCTGGTTTGTCGTCAGATAAAGGTTCGTTTCTTCAAGCCCATTGGCCGCATAATCACCCATTCGTACAACCTCTTGTTTAGCTTGATCAAGAGCTAGTGTTGAGGATTGCTGGATAAAGATGGGATCCAAGTGCTTCGGTTTATATTCGACCATGACATCTTCGCCTGGAACCAGCTTAGTCATCAACCATGCCAAAGCTCCAATGAATGGGAATTGCACGATGGTATTGGCTAGGTTAAAGCTTCCGTGTGCAAAAGCAATGGTCATTTCCGGATTCAAGTCGAATGTAGTCTGTAGATAGGCGACAAATTGAGTATAAACGCCCAGCAGCAGAAGAACCACGATGGTACCGACCAGGTTGAAAGTCACGTGTGTAAAAGCAGCTCTTTTAGCCGCAACAGAAGCACCGATGGAGGCAAGTACCGCCGTGATGGTTGTACCGATATTATCTCCAAATAACACTGGCAACGCAGCATCCAAGGAAATTGCTCCTTGGGCAAACAGTCCTTGTAGAACCCCGATGGTGGCTGAGGAGCTCTGTACAATGACAGTGAATACCGTTCCGATGACTACACCGAGAATAGGATTGGAACTCATGCTCACGGTCAGATCCTGGAAAGCTTGAAGTTCCCGCAGTGGGGACATGCCGCTGCTCATGAATTCGAGTCCTAAGAATAACGCACCAAAACCAAAAACCGTCTGGCCAATATGGTTTATTTTCGGATTTTTAAAGAAAAAGAGCAGGAAAGAACCTAAAGCTGCTATAGGAAGTGCGTACTCTCCAATATCAATACCAATGATGAAAGCAGTGACGGTGGTTCCTATGTTGGCTCCCATAATGACTCCGATAGCCTGTCTGAAACTCATGAAACCTGCATTTACCAATCCGATCGTCAATACAGTTGTTCCTGTACTAGATTGGATCAGTATGGTCACGACAATCCCTGCCAGTACTCCCATGAATGGATTGCTTGTAAATTTATCGAGGAGATCTCTCAGACGATCGCCGGCTGTTTTTTGCAGCCCGTCACCCATGTATTTTATACCTAGAAGGAAGATACCTAATCCTCCAATGAATTCGAAAATTAATGTCTGTACATCCAGTTCCAAAATTTTTACCTGCCTTTCCATGTCGAAGTATGCCATTTGAATGACATTCTTATTGTTAATGACAGGCAGTTATTTGTAAATAGGATGAACAGAAACTTTACACTAAATTTACACTTCTTTTTCTTAACACAAAAAACAAACGTAAAGATGATGTTTACGTTTGTGGTATATCCATATCAACGTATGAAATTTTCCACCTGCTGCGGTTTTTTCCGAGCAGGGGGGTTATTTGCGTTCAGTGGTTTGTAAAATCTGTTCCGGATGGTCAAAACGTAATGGGCTGTCCTGGTCAAAAGTGCCAAGCTGGTCACGATGGTGGTATTCCGGAGAGTTCTGCTTTCCGGTCGATCGATATCGGATATGGAACTCTTCTTCGTATTCGGTAATGTCCTCCTCCTGAGCGGGCTGTGCCATACCGGCTATCCATGCTTCGAATGGATATGTACCTCGTTCAATGATCCCGCATAGGTCCTCCAAGGATTTAGTCAGCTCCATTAAACAATCCAATCCATTATTTAAGAAAATTCCCCGCTTTTTTGCCTTTTCGATAGAATGTTCCAATCGATAGGAAGTTTCCTGATAACGAAATTCAATAAAGCAGCTTTTACGGTCCCAGTTAAAGTTGAAGTTTCTGACTCTTAACCGCTTCATCACTTTGATCAACTTTCTTTCGCATGTCACCTGGTCTTTTCGTGGGAGCCATTTCAGTAGGTCTTTCTTGAACATTCTGTTCACCTTCCTTGTGTTGTGTTGCCTTATAACAGTAATTCTACAAAAGCCTTTAAATCCCTGCTGTAATCGTTTTCCATTAATCGATGTTTTTTTACAAAAAACGGGGGGTCATTAATAATTCTACCCTCCATAACAAAGGAACTAACAATTTACAATAGAATTATTTATATAGATTTGGAGAGAGCATTAATAAGCTGCATGTGTGGTAATTACAGGTCTGACCATAATAAGAGACTTCACCATCTATCTATGGGAAGTCTCTTATAGGAACCTACATATTTCTTTGCAGCATACTATATCCAACACTTATTTTCTTTCGGTGAATATGAGTACGAAGTCATATACTGTCACTCTTCGGAGAGGGAAGGAAAGGATGAAGGTCAGACAGCAAATGAATTGATGAGATAACGTTCAATGAATTCAGCTAATCCATCTCTTTGATGATGAGTTGTGATGAAATCAGCTGCAGCTTTCACTTCAGGATGGGCATTGGCCATGGCAACTCCTGTACCGGCAGATTGCAGCATTTGAAGGTCATTAGGCCCGTCTCCGATAGCGACCGTCTCTCTACTGTTGATTCGGAAAGCTTGAAGCAGTTTATTAATGGCCGACCATTTGGATACTCCCGGTGCAACAATCTCAAACCCATCTTCCCAATCAATCACATGACCTTTGTCTTTGAATAATCGAGATAGTTCCGGACTTTGGGCACCAGTCCGTATACTATATTTCAGTACATGTTGATACTCTGCCTTTCTCAAGTCACCAATATACCGGGGAGGGATTCCACTTTCTTTGACCCATTCAGCTACTTCTGCACTATTTTGTCTGCAAAAAAGTCCGTCTGTTGTGTGGATCATAATGTTACAAGGGACACTGGCGGTTACGTAGTGGAAGTGCTCTTCATCCAGATGTATTTGTCTTGTATGGATGGCATTTCCTGTAATACCATCATGAATGGAAGCCCCATTCAGACAGATCATAGGAGTTTTAAGACCGAGTGCAGCATGATAGGGAGCGGTAATCTCATATTGGCGGCCTGTTGCCAGAAAGACCTTAACCCCCTGATTAGCCAGTCTTGAGACAGCTTCCATATTTCGCTCGGATATTTCATTGGAGTTCGTCAGCAATGTGCCATCCATGTCAATAAAAATTGCCCGTGCTTCCATGAAATGCCTCCTCTTTGTTTGGATACATTCAGCTTATCAATAGAATGTTAAGAACTGTTGAAGTGGGTGTATGGTTTTATTAAAGATTGGGTTTGGCCGACAGTTATTCTGCAGACATTTAGATACGGGGCAAATTATCGGATGTAACACAAGCCTGAAAAAAGACGAACCTTTTAAAGGGTCGTCTTCAAATCTTGCTAATGTATGAGCTCGGCGAAGGAATGTTCAAGGGGGAGGTGGAATATGTAATTAGGGAAGGAATAATATTTTCCAGAACCATCTCTTTCCTTTAGCCCCGTCTATCCATTTCTCCCTTTATCAAATGTTTCATGTATTATTTCGATGACATCTTCTTTATCTTTATCCTGATGGTTCAGCAAGAGCATCTTGTTCAATTGGTCATCATCCTTTCATTCCTAACATCCCCATTGCCGAGGTGAATTATACATGAAGGAAGTCACGATTAGACTCAAAGATGAAACTTATGAACGATTGAAAGAAATAACAGACCTCGAAAACCTGATCAATCGCCACCGGGATAAAAACCGGCGCGACGATTATCAAATGGAGGAGTTCATCGTTGGTTGCATTATTGATAAGATGGAGCAGATCAATGACTTTGGATCCGTCCATCCTTCAGCCCAAAAGGGTACGCGACCGCTGATTAAAAACCGTTTCAAGGAAATCGCCAAGGAAAAGAACATGTATATAAAAGATATTGCTGCACAGTTGGAAGTGCAAGCACCGAATCTCAGCAAAATATTTAATAATGCATCCCAGCCGCGACTTGATCTATTTGTCAAAATTTGGGTGGTGCTTGGATGCCCACCTCTCCAGCGCTGTATATATCTGGAAAGAGATTAAGTCTGACGGCTTGATCTTTTTTTTTTCTTTGAGCCACCGGGTTATAGGACAAGCGGTGGTTCACATATTCTTTATCATAAGAAAAGGAACAGAAACATATCAAAAAAGATATTGATGTTCAACAACAGAAAAAATTTGGCATCAACTGCTGGATCGGTTTGTTGTTAAACCGATTTTATCTCGGTACAAGGTACAATGTCTCATTAAATTATGATTTGCAGGGAAGGGTGACGGCCTATGACCGTTTTTGAGTCGCTAATCCTGATGGTAACGTTTGGTTCATTGGTGGCAGCCATCGTATCCGAGAAGAAGAGTAAGTAGTCAAATCGGAGAAATCCTATTTTTTCCTTGTAAACACTACCTCTTAACAGGCAAGGATGAACCTTCACCACATTTTGTAACTGCCCATTTACATTCTCCTGAAGTATCTTTCATCATATCCAAGCCGCTCTGATGCTTCTATGCCAGCCTCTATTACTTTTTTGGCAATGTCAGAAATCTTATAATCCTTCATGCGTTGGATGGGACCTACGACAGTAATGGCGCTGACAACTTTTCCGGTGTGGTCTTTGATGGGAGCGGCAACTGATTTTGTCCCTTCTGTCAATTCCTCTGTGCTGATGGCATATTTCTTTTCACGAATGGTTTGTAGCTCTTCCCTCAGCTCGACAGGATCGGTAATACTATTCTCTGTATAAGATACCAGCCCTTTACGGATGACTTCGTCGACAATGTGTTCATCACTGAAGGCGAGAAGGACTTTTCCCGAACTGGTGCAGTAGGAGGGGTTCCTTCTCCCGACATGTGTCAGGATCCTGACAGGATGATGACATTCTTCCTTATGGATATAGATCGTATCCAGCCCATCCATGATTGCCAAGTGGGCAGTCTCTCCAGTATCATTCACCAATTTATTGAGGACAGGAGCAGCTTCCTTGTGGATCTCCAAGTTATTTGTCACAATTCCGCCCAGAGTCAAAACGGAAATTCCCAGTCGATATGAATTCGTCTTCGGATCCTTGGTAACGAACCCCTCACTTGCGAGGGTGGACATCAATCTACTGACCGTACTTTTTGCCAATCCCAGGGATTCTGCAAGTTCACTGACCTTTTTTGTCGGTTCGAAAGTGGAAAAACTTTTTAGAATACGTAAGGCGTTCTGTACGGAAGAAAGTACAGTTGGTTCACTTTTTTTCTTTGTCATGACATTCACCTCTATTTAAATTAACCAAGTTCTATATACAAGAACGGTTGTTTTTGGAGTTATAGGTAATCATACCGTAATTACAAGCTATTGTTAACGCATACTGATGAATAAACAGAAAAATTTTTAAATAAATTTCTGGTTTGTTGCATATAGAGGAACAATAGCCTTTTTATCTTTTTTCTGTCTCTTTATAATGGATTTATGCTGATGGGGAGAAAGTTTCAGTATATATGAATCGCTTACTTATCCATTATAAGGAGGAATTCTTTATGCAAACGACGAAAACAGAGGTTATGAATTGTTCACATTACATTAACGGCCGGTATGTGACACCGGATAATAGTAAAACATTTGAGAATGTCAATCCAGCTACAGAAGAGGTGTTAGGCCATGTAGCAGAAGGTGGTCAACAAGAGGTTGATGAGGCAGTAAGTGTTGCCAGAAAAGCACTGAAAAGTGAATGGGGAAGCATGCCGTTAAGAGAAAGGTCCGCAATCGTCCGCAAAATCGGCGATTTGATTTTGGAAAGAAAAGATGAGCTGGCAGAATTGGAATCATTGGATACTGGAAAACCGATATGGTTGTCCACGAACGTGGATATCGACCGTGCAGCATATAACTTCCATTTCTTTGCTGACTATATGACCACATTAGGCACAGAATCCTACCAGCAGGACGACAAGGCCATCCATTATGCAATCCGTAAACCAACTGGTGTAGTCGGTCTGATCAATCCGTGGAACCTTCCAATGTTCCTGATGACATGGAAGTTGGCTCCAGCCCTAGCAGCGGGTAATACCGTCGTTATGAAACCGTCCGAAGTAACTCCAATGACTGCTACAGTTCTTGCACAGATCTGTACAGATGCTGGTGTACCGGATGGTGTGGTGAATATGGTCCATGGATTCGGTGAGACAGGGGCAGCTCTCAGCTCCCATGAGGATGTAGACGCTATCGCCTTTACGGGAGAAACTGTAACCGGAACTGCCATCATGAAGTCTGCTGCACCAACATTGAAAAAGCTGTCTTTTGAGCTTGGCGGCAAGAATCCGAATGTAATCTTTGCGGACGCTGACATGGATGAAGTGATTGACACTACCTTGCGTTCCAGTTTCATCAACCAAGGGGAAGTCTGCCTCTGCGGATCCAGAATTTATGTAGAGCGTCCAGTATATGATGAATTCTTGGAGCGTTTCGCTGCTAAAGCGAAAGAGCTTAAGGTAGGGGATCCTTTTGAAGCTGACACGAAGGTAGGCGCTCTGGTGAGCAAGGAACATTATGAAAAAGTGCTCAGCTACTTGGATATTGCCAAAGAAGAAGGGGGCAACTTCCTGATCGGTGGCAAGGCTGCAGAAGGTTTTGACAAAGGCTACTTTGTGGAGCCTACCATCATTACCGGTCTTGGAAGAGAATCCCGCTGTGTACGCGAAGAAATTTTTGGGCCAGTTGTAACAGTTGTTCCTTTCGATACAGAGGATGACGTGCTTGAGCAAGTGAATGATACTCACTATGGTTTAAGTGCAAGCCTGTGGACCAGTGATATCAAGCGTGCAACCCGTGTCAGTGCCCAAATTGAAGCAGGAATTGTCTGGGTCAACACATGGTTCCTCCGTGATTTGCGTACACCGTTCGGCGGAATGAAACGGAGCGGTATCGGACGTGAAGGTGGAGCACATAGTTTTGACTTCTATTCGGAACTGACTAATATTACCTTGAAGCTATAGGAGGAATACAATGAAAACGGAAGCCAAGACACAGAGCTATAAAGAGCACCTTGCCGAAGCTTGGCGCACAGGTGAAGGGGTCCGGCCACTGACAGAGCTGGATCCTGACCTTTCTCTGGATGAGGCATACCAGGTGCAACTGCAAACCATTGAAGACAAGGTGAAAAGCGGCCAGCAAATAACTGGAAAGAAAATCGGCCTCACCTCTAAAGCCATGCAGGAATCACTAGGTGTCGATGAGCCGGACTATGGTCATTTGTTGAATAAAATGGAATATGGAAATGGTACAACTATTCCAGCGGGAGAAGTGCTTCAGCCGAGAGTGGAAGGCGAAATCGCATTTATTCTGAAAGAGGATCTTGCCGGCCCTGATGTCACGTCATTGGATGTATTAAAAGCAACGGATGCCGTCGTACCTGCTTTGGAAATTGTCGACAGCCGCATCAAAGACTGGAAGATAACTTTGGCGGATACCGTGGCAGACAACGCTTCTTCTGGATTATACGTCCTTGGCGGAAAGCCGAAGAAGATAGGTGATGTAGATCTGAAACAGATGGGGATGGCCCTTTTCAAAAATGACCAGTTGCTGAATACTGGAGTCGGAGCGGCTGCTCTGGGAGACCCGGTGAAATGTGTGGCCTGGCTGGCTAATAAACTATCGGACTATGGAATAACCCTCAAAGCAGGAGAAGTGATACTCTCTGGAGCATTATCGGCTGCGATGGAAGCGCAACCTGGTGACCATTTTCATGCAAAGTTTGCTGAACTTGGTGAGGTGCATATCTCTTTCGTAGAATAGGGAGTTTCACAGTAGCTTAAAGGTATCGCTATCTTAAACTATACTAATGGACCGTTTGGAACTGGAGGAAAAAGATGGATACTAATAAAATCAAAGAATTGGCGAATTACGTACACCATGCAGAAAAAGAGAAGCGTGAAATTGTTAAAATCACTCAAGATTTATACCCGGAGTTGACGATCGAAGAATCATACCTTGTCCAGGAAGAGCTGATACGCCAGAAGCTCGAAGAAGGTCATACCATCGTCGGACCGAAGATGGGGATCACGAGTGAGGCTAAAATGAAGCAAATGAATGTGGATGACCCGATCTATGGTTATGTATTCGATAATATGGTAGTGGAAGAAGGCGAAGCCATCTCTATATCGGATTATATCCACCCCAAAGTAGAGCCTGAAATCGGTTTTATTTTGGATCGGGATCTTGAAGGGCCAGGGGTGACCACTCTGGATGTCATTCGGGCGACAGAGTATGTTTTCCCGGCTATCGAGATTATCGACAGCCGTTATGAAAACTTCAACTTTACGTTGCCGGATGTCATTGCAGATAATACATCTGCTGCGGGAGCTGTGTTCGGGACCTATTTCAGAAGGCCGGAAGAACTGGAATTGGATGTAGTAGGTGTGACCTTATCGCTTAATGGAGAAGTCCAGTCACTTGGAGCGGGTGCAGCTGTACTTGGACACCCAGCAAAATCTGTTGCGAGGCTTGCCAATATGTTGAGCAAAAAGGGTGGAAAGGTCAAGGCAGGAGAGCCTATCTTGACTGGAGGAATCACTGCTGCAGTACGTTTGTCTCCGGGTGACTTTGTCACAGCTAAATACGGTGGCTTGGGTGATGTGTCATTCTTTGTAAAGGAATGATCCACTGTAGTCACTATACATAAGGGGGTGACCGAGTTGCCATTGGTGAATGTGCAAATAATGGAAGGCAGGTCCAAAGAGAAAATTGAGACGATGATGGAGAATGTTACCAATACTATCAGTGAATCATTGGATGCGCCAAAGGAAAATGTACGTGTGATTGTGACCGAAGTACCAAAAAGCCATTGGGCGATCGGTGGTACGTCAGCAGAAAAACTTGGAAGATAAAAAAAGCAGGAATGATGCCACCTTTATAAATAGGCGGAGGCGTCATTCCTGCTTTTTTAATGCACTTCTTCATATTTATGGTTGATGATGGAATAGATGATTTTCTTGGCCAGGTTCTTTATTTGTGAGTTCTTTCTGTATTGCACATAGACTTCATTGGGGATATTATGAATCTCCTTTATGTTGCGGACTTTCACTTCTGTTCGATATCTATTATCTATTCCCAACTCTGGAAGGATGCCAATGCCAATATTATTTGTGACAGCCCGCAGCATCATTTCATTATTTTCTACGTCAATGCGGGTGATATCTTGAGCAGCAATCAGCTGTTGGTCAATCAACTTCCATAATTCCGAATTCCGTCTGAAGCTGATGATGGTTTCACCAGAGAGATCTTCCACGTTGATTGTTTCCTTATCTGCTAGTGGGTGGCGATTTGGAAGCACAATAACAAGTTTATTATCAAACAAGTGTTCAGAAACGATGTCATGATTATTGGAAAGGATTTTACGAGTGAAAATCAAATCAACATCACCGGATAAAGCCCTTTCATTTAAACTGACAGAATCATGGCCTTCTATCACCTGCACCTCAATGTTACCTATGGATTTGATTGTTTTCAGCAACTCTATGATGAAGGAGTAGGAGTAACCGGGTGAGAATCCGACCTTGATCACCGGGTCTTTCACCATGTTTGTAATCTCTTTGGAGTGTTTAATGTAGATAAGTATATTTTTGGCATAGTCGATGAACATATTACCTTCTTCGGTCAAGTAGATCTCATGCCCGATCCTTTTAAACAACTGACATTGCAAGATCTCCTCTAGTGCTTTAATGCGAGAAGTAATGGTAGGCTGGGTTACATTGAGAATCACCGCAGCCTTTGAAAAGCTTCTATATTTTGAAACGGTAAGAAAAGTCTGTAGCTGGCTCTCATTCATTTCAATTCCTCCTGTATAGATGCTGTTATGCGGTAAGCGGTTTCATTTCAAACAGATGAAATACTACAAGCAGCCCTGTAGTATATTGTCGATCACCATTGATTTAAGAATGTAAAATGTAATAATTTGTGAAGTAAAATAGAATAATTCTAATATATCAGTCTATGAATCGGCAAATTTATCCATAATTCACCAGAATAAGTATATTATACAGCATTTTAAAAAGAATGTGTATAAAAATTTTTTTGACTAAATTGTGAAAACTAATAAAACATCAATTGGAATCTGAATTATCAAACATCTATAATGGAATCAAGCAAGGAAATCACGAGTAAATCTTCAAGTTATATATTTGTCCGGCAAAAGAGACAGAGTCTGATAAAAGATGTAAGTGGTTACAACCAAAGAGAAAAGCTCTTATTCCGGTAACACACATCAATTAGCTTACAGAATGCTGACCGACGATTGTAATAACATTGGACCAGGCAATCTTAATAACTAAAATTGCCCATGGCAGTCGATCAGTCCGTTTCTCCGATTGACGGGAAATGTGAGCGCTAACAGGTTCGGCTTTGATTTCTACCTAGTATCTTTCCTGTTAAAGAGAAGGGAAGTTGGGGCAAAATTCCTTGATGCAACCGTGGATTCCTTGTATATGATCCAATTGAAGATGACCTCCAACACTTCATAGAAAGAGACTGGATCAATGACCATAGCCAGGGGCCTAGGACTGACTGATCCCCTAAAAAGCACTATCCCATATATGGAGGAATGACGTATAGGAAATGGATGATCAACGGAATGGGCAGGTTATGATGGTGGAAATTGACGGTTCTCAACATCAGAACCAAGTGCTTGAATGACACAAATACTTAGATGGAGGGTGCTAAATGAACGAGATTGTTCGAGACTATCCTGAAAAAAATGAATTTCTTGTCCACCGCAGCGTATTCGCCGATAAAGAGATTCTTGCTTGGGAACGAGCGGAAATCTTCAATAAATGCTGGTTGTTTATCGGCCATGAGACAGAAGTTCCTGAACCAGGCGACTTCAAGCGGAAAAAAGTAGGAGGACGCAATCTACTGCTGGTCCACAGCCAAGACGGGGAAATAAGAGTTCTTTATAATACCTGTCCACACCGAGGTGCTCTGGTCTGCCGAGAAAACGAAGGCAACCAGCGAGTGTTCCGCTGCTTCTACCATGCTTGGAGTTTCAAGAATGATGGTACATTAGCCGGGATGCCTGGTAAGGATGGATTCCCTGATGACTTCAATGCTGATGGTGCGAAAGATATGAAAGCGGTTAAACGTGTGGACAGCTATCGTGGGTTCATGTTTGTAAACTTTGATGAGAATGCAATTTCTCTAGATGAATATCTTGCTGGTGCAAAGGAATATATCGATCTGGTTGCCGATCAATCAGAAGCCGGTCTAGAAGTTCTTGGTGGAGTGCAGGAATACAGTGTAAGGGCTAACTGGAAATTGCTGGCCGAGAACAGTGTAGATTTATATCACGGGATGCCGACCCATAAAACTTATTTCGATATTAAGCAAGGTCAAGATCCTAATCTGAAGAAGGTTCAATTAGAAGGGAAAGGGATCGACCTAGGAAACGGCCACGCAGTAATGGAATATGTCGCTCCTTGGGGCAGACCTGTTGCTCAATGGACTCCAATTTGGAGTGAGGACTTGAAACGCGATATGGAAAAAATAAAGGAACGGTTGGTAGAAAAACACGGTGAAGAGCGTGCCGATCGAATTGCCAATTATAACCGTAACATCATCATCTTCCCGAACTTGGTAATTAACGACATTATGGCAATCACCGCAAGAACCTTTTATCCAACTTCTCCGGGGTATATTGAAGTTTCCGGATATTCCCTCGCTCCTAAGGGTGAAGATCCAGAACATCGTTTGGCAAGGAACAACAACTTCCTGGAGTTCTTAGGGCCGGGCGGTTTCGCTACACCGGATGATAACGAAGCGCTGGAACTGTGCCAGGAAGCTTATACCAATAACTCGGATGTGGAGTGGAATGATATCTCTAAAGGCATGGTCAGAGGGGAAGAGAATGCCCTTGCGACTGATGAGCTGCAGATGAGAAGTTTCTGGAGACAATATAAAGAGAGAATAGAAGGAGTCTTGAATCAGGATAGGGAGGTTGCTTACAAATGACGGTAACAGCGGTAACCCAGCAGGATGTTGTCAATTTCCTTTATACGGAAGCAAAAATATTGGATGAGTGGCGGCTGCTAGAGTGGGCGGATCTATTCACTGACGACGCAACCTATATGGTTCCGCCCATCGGTGATCCGGAAGCCTCTCCTACTGAATCTTTATTCTATATCCATGACAACCGTTCCCGTCTGCAGGAAAGGGCGGAAAGACTGTTGAAGAAAGAGGCCCATGTGGAATATCCGCATTCTACGACTCTTAGAAACTATACCAATATCCTGGTCGATGACTTGGATTCCGATGTGATCAAAGTTGAGTGCAACTTCGCCACACATCGTACAAAACGTGAAGTGAGTGACACGTTCATCGGCAAGTCCTACTATGAGCTCGTACAGCAGGATGGCGGCCTGGCTATTAAAAATAAAAAAGTGATCCTGCACCTGGACAGTCTTCGTCCTCATGGAAAAATCAGCTTGATTCTGTAATGACAAACATTGTTTAGAGGTGGTGTAAGGATGAGTAATGAACCGGAAATATACGATATTACGATTATAGGCGGAGGACCGGTTGGTATGTTCACTGCATTCTATGCGGGAATGCGGCAGGCTAGTGTGAAAGTAATTGAAAGTCTGCCAGAATTAGGTGGACAGTTGGCAGCATTGTATCCCGATAAATATGTGTACGATGTTGCTGGATTTCCGAAGCTAAAAGCCAAGGATCTTGTAGAGAGTTTGAGCGAGCAAATGGACCAGTTTGAAAATGAAGTGTGTTTGGGTGAAGAGGTTCAGGAAGTTGTCAAGGAAGATGATATCTTTGAAATCACGACAAACAGTCAGACACATTATTCAAGAACCATTATCATTACGGCAGGTAATGGTGCTTTCAAACCGAGAAAAATGAATTTGGAAAATGAAGCCAATTTCGAAGGGAAAAACCTGCATTATAAAATTGAGGATATCAATGATTTCAAAGATAAAGAGGTCTGTGTCTTCGGTGGTGGAGACTCAGCAGTAGATTGGGCATTGATGCTGGAAAAACTTGCTTCGAATGTGACGCTCGTCCACCGCAGAGACAGGTTCCGGGCCCACGAGCACAGTGTAGAGCAATTGAAAGGTTCTTCGGTCAATATAATGACCCCTTATGTACCAAAAGGGCTTACTGGAGAATCTAAAATCGATTGCATCAGCCTGAAACAGGCCAAAGGAGATGCAATGGTGGATCTTGAGGCAGATGAATACCTTGTCAATTATGGCTTCATCTCCAATCTAGGACCGATCAACAATTGGGGATTGGAAATAGAAAAGAATTCTATTGTAGTAAATTCCAGAGCAGAAACGAATATCCCTGGAATTTATGCAGTCGGAGATATATCCACTTATCCAGGCAAGGTCAAACTGATGGCAACTGGATTTGGGGAAGCACCGATTGCGGTAAGTAATGCGAAGGTCTATATCGACCCGAATGAATCATTGGAGACGGCCCATAGTACATCCATTATGAGCCGAGAAAAGAAAAAGAAGAAAAAAGCAGTAACTGCCAATTAGCATATGGGCAATACCGATGTATTGCCCCGATTTACACATAATTACTTAAAAATTCAGGAGGTTATTATTATGTCAAAAACGACGGAAGAAATTATTACAGGTTCATCTGCACAGGAAAGACTGGAAAGTTATCTGAGAGCTGTTGCACATCTAGGTCACGTGGAAATCAGTGTCAATAATTTTGACAAGTCCCTATGGTTCTTTACCGAGGTACTAGGACTGGCCTTGACGGAAACAGATGGCGACACTGCCTATTTGAGAGCTTGGCAGGATTTTGACCACCATACCTTAGTACTGAGAAATTCGGACAAATCTGAAGTGAATCGGATGGCATGGCGTGTCAGCTCGGACGAATCCCTGAAGCTGTTTGAAAAGCAGTTGAAACTGATGAATATCGACTATACATGGGTAGAAGGCGGCAAAAAGAAAGCATTGGGGGATGCTCTTCATTTCAAATCCCCATCCGGTCTGCCAATTGAATTGTACTGGGAGAAAGAAAAGTTCGTGACAGATGATCCACAAGTTCAATCAAAACTGCCGAGCCATCCAAGCAAATATACAGCCAAGGGAGTTTCACCACGTCGTTTTGACCATGTAAACATCATCGTGGACGATGTGAAAAAGGAGCAGGAATGGTGGACAGATCTTCTTGGAATCCATCACCGCTACTATATCCAGAACCAGGAGGATGAGCGTCTGGGTTCCTGGTTGAGCCGTACCAACATTGCTCATGAAGTAGCATTGATGCGTAATTCCAACCAGAACGGCGCCGCGTTCCACCATCTGGCTTACTACCTGGATACTGGTGATGAACTGCTTCGTGCTGCCAACCTGATGGCTGAAAATGATATCAAGATTGAGTGGGGACCAGGTAAACACGGAACAAGTGGAGCACAGTTCATCTATGTGTTCGAGCCATCCGGCCATCGTGTGGAAATCTGGACCGGCGGATTCCTTATCTTCTCCCCGGACTGGGAGCCAATCGAATGGGTATCAGAAGTTGGTCAACTTGGCCTGGAAATGTGGGGAAGCACGCCGCCTGAGTCGTACTTCACTTACGGTACTAAATTAGGAGAGTAAACAAACTATGAGATAGATCACCAGGTGGTCTATCTCCCATTTCAAAATTATGAATGCTGGGAGAGGTCGTTGTGCCACAACCATTGAAAATCGATTTTCATACACATATCATTTCCGAGGAGTTTTTGAATTTAGCTGAGAAATATGGCGATGATCGGTGGCCCGTATTGGAAAAGACCTGTGACTGCGGAGCCAAGATCATGATCAAGGGTAAAAATTTCCGGGAGATTACCAACCATGCGTGGGATGCTGATGAGCGTATAAAGGACATGGATAAGGAAGGGATTGATATCCAAGTGCTTTCCCCGATTCCTGTGACCTTCAGCTATTGGGCTGACCCAGAACAAGGGTTGGAAATGGCGAGGTTCCAAAATGATTTCATTTCCTCCACTGTTAGCGAGCACCCGACAAGGCTGATGGGTCTCGGTACAGTCCCATTGCAGGATGTAGATGCAGCAATTGAAGAAATGGAGCGAGCGATCAACGAATTGGGCCTGAAGGGGATTGAAATCGGAAGTAATGTCAATGGAAAAAACCTGGATGACCCTGAATTGGAGCGCTTCTTCAAGGCTGCGAACGACAAGAAGATTCCTTTGTTTGTCCATCCATGGCAGACAGTAGGGAAGGAACGCATGCCACGCCATAATTTCATGTATATGGTCGGAATGCCATCAGAAACCGCATTGGCTGCAGGAAGCATCATTATGAGCGGCATGCTCGACAGATACCCGGATTTGAAAATCTGTTTCGCGCATGGCGGAGGGTCCCTTCCTTATCTGTTGCCTCGAATGGATAAGGGTTGGACTGTCTGGCCGCAAATCAGGAAAACGGAGCATCCGCCGAGCCACTATGCAAAACAATTGTATTACGATTCACTGGTGTACGAGGAAGATAATCTCCAGTTCATGATTGATAAATTCGGCGTGGATCAGATCATTGCCGGCTCGGACTATCCGTTTCTCTTGCGCGAGGCACCATCGGGTAAAGTGGTGGACCGAGTCGACAGCTTGAATGAGGAAGAGAAGGCAAAAATCCACGGACTGAATGCATTGAAGTTCTTGAACGTAAGGAAGGAAGAGTATACATCACCAAGTGTATTGACTGAAAAATAAAGGAGGAGATTATCGTGGCATTTGTAATAACAGATCCATGCAGTAATGAGAAGGCTGGTGAATGTGTAGGGATCTGCCCGGTCGATTGTATTGAAGAAGGACCCGATCAGTTCTTCATTGACCCCAATACCTGTATTGACTGTGGTGCCTGTGTAGCTGCCTGTCCGGTTAGTGCTATCGTTGATGAGCATGATCTGTCGGCAGATCAGGAAGATCAATTGGAAAAGGCAGAAGCATTTTTTGGTTAAGTAGAAGAAAAATATAAGAAGCATGAAATTCTGCACGACTGAGATTTATTTAAGATACCTGCTAATAGAAGTGATATCAAGGAGATGTTGTTAACGGCTGAACAACATCTCCTTTTTATATGGGAATAGGGAATAAGAGCACCTAAAGAAGTGTGGAGCAGAAAGGAGCTGCGCAGCTGTCCGGCGAATTGTACACTATTTTCGGACGGGGAGTTACTTCCTGCCAGCCTGTTGGTAGATGAAGGCAAAGGATAAAATGATCCCACTGCAAGCCGAAAGGCCAACTGCCACACCAAATAGGCCGCTGCCTGCCCAAGGATTGAAAGCAGCTGCTGCAATGGATGCTAGAAGCAATATAGCAGCAAGGCATCCACTTATGATTGATGGCAAGTAAGTTTTATTCGATTTAGACTGGAAATAGATGGTCATGAGCCCGAACAGTAAAATATAGAGCCCGGCTATCGTCTTGATATCCACCCATTCGGCCAGCATCTCTCCCGGCCGGAAGTTTCTGTCAGGTTCCGGAAGAGACAACCGTATTGGAACTGCCTTCTCTTTATTATTATCTACGGTCATCAGCTGATAGGCAGCTGGTTTTACGGGCCAATTGCTTTGTCCAAGAAAAATCAGCCGATTCTCCTGATGGAAAAAGACAGGAGAGGTAAGCGATGCCTCATAATTGGTTAATTTCTTCTTTTCTCCAGTATTAGTGTCCATTAGAAAAAGTTCATATTGGAAGGTGCCATTAGCTGACTTTCCCGCAACAGCCGTGTAGGCAAGTTGATCGCCTGCAGGAGAAAAAACCGGATGATAGATATCGCTCGGCAGATGCTCTGAGAGGTATGCCTCTTTTGTTTGATCTTCCAAGTGATATGCATACAAGCGTTGGTTTCCATCAAAGGAATTATAAAACACAGTACTGCCATCTGGAGATACAGAAAGTCCGTTCACCGAGAATGCATCCTCATCTGTCAGCTGTTGATGATTACCATCAATGGAAACAGAAAAAAGATCGACACCGTTCTCTTGCTGTCCCTCTGCTTTCCTAAGCTCCTCTGTCGGTATTGCTGTATAATAGATTGTCTCTCCATCGGGAGAGAATGCTGCACTGAAGACATGCGTTTTTTCATTGGTCAGTTTTGTTGTTTCACTGTCCTCTACATAAAGTAGATGTTGGATGTTCTCCCTGTTTGCGGCCAAATAGAACATAGCCTTGCCGTCAGGGGAGAATTGGGGAGAACGATGATGCATCCCATCTTCCGGCTCCGTCAATTTATCAATGGAACGGTCTTCTAAGCTGCCTGTATAGATTGCTTCTGATCCGTTCAGATAATAGGAGAAAGCGATGGTCTCATCATCCTGCGAGAGTGAGAGACCGTTGCCTAGTCCGGTGAAATTTTTATATCTGCTGTGATCGCCGAACATCGCATATACTGCAGAAGCTATCATTAAAAAGGCGACTGACCAAATGAATATTAAAAGTGTACGCTGTTTTCCGATGATACTCCCTCCTGCATGTCCGTTTTATGCATTTTACAACAAAGCGGCAAATAAATAAACATAATGGTTGGGCTTCTTACAACCCGCTATATAATCCAGCATATGTATCAACAGCCTCTTTCATTAAAACAATCCATAAAACAGAGGGAAGTCAGAAACTCATTTTCCCTTGGAAGAAGAGTTTCTGACTTCCCTTATCTGGCTTTAACTGTTTCAGTATTTTCTCGTCATCAGCTGAACACTTAGAAACGGAATAGCTGTATTCCCTAAAAGGCGATTCCTAAGTTTTCCCCGCCTGATTGGTCTCTGATTTGGCAAACCGTCTCTTTATCAGAGGCAGTGTGCATGTCGTATGACTGCTGGTATCTTTCATGTCCCTTACCAGTGATAATCACCCAGTCGCCAGAGCAGCATTTCTTGATTGCCTGTTTGATGGCAAGTGTGCGGTCAGCGATAATTCGTCCATTTTGCTGCCCAAATTCTTCTTGGAGTTCTTTCAATGTACCAATCATGTCACGGTAGGAAACCTTGTTCAGATCATCCAGTGTCAAAATATATTGATCGCTTAAGGAGGCACTGATTTGCAGCATCTGTCCTCTTTTGCTGATATCCCTGTTTCCTCGGAAACCGAATACATGAAGGACGCGATTGGCACTATATTGTCTCGCAGTCTTTAGGCAGTTTTCTATGGCATCTGCCGTATGCGCATAGTCGATGACAACGGTTGGTCCCTCCGGGATAGAAATTGTCTCAAACCGTCCGTCAATTCCTTTGAAATGAGGGAGTGATGCCGCCGCAACCTCTTTTTTCACACCCGCCAATAAGGCTGCAGCATAGGCTGAAATAGTATTATATACATTATGAACACCAGCAATAGGAGAGATGATGCTAGTCTCCGCAAATTCTTTGACTATAACGGTGGATGTTTCCATGTCGTACTCCATGATCTTTAAATCATTGTTATCTGTTTTGCCTGTTGTATAAACATTCTTTTCTCTTTGTTTAAGGATAGTAGCAAGTTTACTGCCCCAGCCATTATCTGTATTGATAATGGCATTTCCATGAATTTTCATATGATCGAACAAAGACATCTTCGCCTCAAAGTAACGATCCATTGTATGATGATAATCCAAATGTTCAGGATGGAGATTGGTGAACAGACACAAATCAAACAGGACACCTTCCAGCCTCCATTGGGATAAACCATGGGATGAAACTTCAACAATAGCGATGTCATCCTTGCTTTCAGCCAGCATTCTGTGCAGATCCAGAGAGTTTGGAGTGGTGTTTGTACTTTTTCTGGATTCACCGTTGATAATATTTTGGATGGTGCCGAAGACGGCACAGGAGTAACCAGCATACTCCAGTATATGTCTAAGCAAGTAACTCGTTGTGGTTTTTCCATTTGTCCCTGTGATGCCGATCATCTGTTTTTTATGAGATGGATTTTTATAAAAATTCCGGGCGAGGATACCTAATGCTTTTCTGCTGTTTTCCACTTGGAGATAGGGGACAGGCAAATTGGAAAATTCCTGTTCCCCAATAACTACACAAGCTCCTTTATTCAACGCATCCTGGATGTAGTCATGGCCATCTGAACGGTGTCCCTTTATAGCTACGAATATATAATTGTCGGAAATGTGGGCAGAGTTGTCAGCCAATCCTTCGATGGTTAATCGTTCTGCCTCTTTTTGCAGCTCGTTTTGTATTTCCAGCCCATTTAATAGGTGTGTCAGTCTCATGATTGTTCGGCTCCCTTAAGCGATGGTACTGTTAATTCCATGTTCTATGTACATTGGTGAAAATTTGAAGAGTAATTTATTATATGAAGCAACTGTTTTGCCCGTATAGGTTACCCGTCTTGGAAATAAATTGCCAAACCTCTGATATTTCAGGCTTCTACGTTGAGGGGCTGGTCCTATTGCAATTAGGTACGGAGCGTTTGCGAGATGAAAAATAAGCTTATATGTCATTAGTCTGAGTAAAAGGGGGGGCACTATACACAGTAGTCGGTAATAATAAATGGAAGTTCTGTTTGATTTATGCAACATAGCAGAGGAGGGTGGTATAGGTGCTGGGGGAGAAATAGTGTGCCGAGGGAAAAGATAATCTGTAGCTTATAGGAAAATATGTTCTGTTTCTGGGGTCCAACCTTTGGTACAATGGAAATGTACAATAAGGTTCCCATGGGTGGCGGTTTCACTCCCTGACTTTTATCCGGAAGGGGGGTGATGCCTTGTGACGGTATTTGAATCATTGGTTCTGATGATATCCTTTGGAACATTGATGGTTGCCATACTGTCTGAGCATAAAAAATAACCACCCATGAGCCTGGCGAGCATAGTGGGTGATTATTCTTCTTATTACTGTGTAAGCCGCCCCCCTTGGAGGGCTATTGTACGAGGGCCGTTAGTGTTCCAGCACTAACGGTCTTTCTATTACTTTATGCAGGCCTTTTGATTTTATTATACCCGATATATTCTGTAATTGAAACATGTGGCTGGTTATTACGAGAGATATTGGAATATAATAGCATCCTGTCTCATTTTAAAATTTCCATGATGAAATGAAGAAAGCCTTGGACGACAACAATTTCATGGAAAGAAGTACGAGTACTAATACTTTCATTAAATTTTCACATAGAAAAGGTAAGTTAAAGGCAGAAAGGTATTATAATGGGGGTACAATCATGGCTGCGGTCAGTAAATTATTTACCATTGGCATTATTCTTCTCAGCATTACAGCAGGACTGATATCCTATCGTTTTCTGGGTGAGCTGTCAAAGGAAAAAAAGAAAAAACATATGGAAGAACTAATCTCACAGCTGATCAATTTCGTCATCTTTATCTGGCTGGCCAAAATACTGCTGAATATCAGCCTGTTTATTAGTGACCCTTTGGTTGTGTTGGCCTACCCGGCCGGTTCCGACGCCTTCTATCTTGCTGTGGTGTTCAGTGCATCCCAGTTATTCTACAAATCGAGACAGGGGCATAGGGACATGCTCTCATTTATGGATGCGTTTGTGCATACATTTTTAGTGGCTTCGTTTGTGTATGAATTTATTCAGCTGGTTTGGAACGGAGATACGTATGCATTCGGCTATTTAAGTGTGCTCATCACACTGTTGGCTGTATATATTTTGATCCACGGATATGTCAAAACGGAGATTCTCCTAATGGTCATGCTCATTGGATGGACAGCTGGGATGATCCTTTTGTCCAGGCTGCAGCCCTTTGTCTCGGTGTTCGGGTATTTAATGGAAGAATGGTTCATTTTACTCTTTTTTATGACAAGTTTGATGGTGCTTATTTTCTGCCAGAGAAAGAAGGGATATTAATGGGAATTGAAGCAGATACGATATTACTTGCCGGGGTGCTTTTAGCTATAGGGGCCGGTGCGATTTCTTTTCTTTCCCCCTGTGTACTGCCTATATTTCCGGCATATATGTCGTATATAACCGGCATCAGTGTGAAAGAATTGCAAGGGAGTCATAACTTGAAAATCCGCAGGCAACTATTAAGTCATTCGGCATTCTTCCTGCTCGGAGTCTCACTTGTTTTCGTCAGTCTAGGAGCAGGTGCATCCTTTTTGGGACAGTGGATCCAGGACATGCTGCTAGGTGACTCTGGTCTTTTCTTGCAGCGGATAGCAGGTGTTTTCATTATCTTTATGGGGCTGTTTATCGGCGGCTGGGTCCAATTGAAAGGACTGATGAAGGAGAGACGTTTCCATCATTCAAAGAAGCCGGCGGGATATGCAGGTACGTTTTTCGTCGGACTAGGTTTTGCAGCAGGGTGGACACCGTGTATCGGTCCGATTTTCGGGTCCATTCTTCTTCTGGCAGCAAGCCACCCCGGCCAAGGGGTGTTCTATACAATAATGTATGTTATTGGATTTGCGTTGCCCTTCATTATTCTGACCTTTTTCCTGGGTTCCACCAGGTGGCTCGTCCGCCACAGCCAGATCATCATGAAGGTGGGCGGTGTTATCATGATCCTGATGGGACTGGTGCTGTTCTTCGGGTTGATGCCGCGCATATCAGGGTTTATCCTTGATTTAGTACAAGACACATGGCTGGCAAAATTAGGATAGAGGATGTGACTTCCAATGAGGAATGGAATAATAATCATGGTACTGATGGTTGGCATGGTCGGGTGGGCAGTATATGATTTTGCTTTTTCCGGACAAGAAGCAGCGGAAGAGGAGAATTTAGCGGAAAGTGATATGACAACTACCACGACGGGCCAAGCGGATGTGGAGGAAAAAGATGAAGAGGGAGTTCTCCCCGGTTATATGGCGCCAGACTTTGAGTTGACCACACTGGAAGGGGATACCGTCAAGTTATCCGACTACAGGGGAAAGCGAGTCATGCTGAATTTCTGGGCAACCTGGTGTCCACCGTGTCGTGATGAAATGCCGGATATGCAGAAACTATACGACAATAAAGAGGTGGAAGTGTTGGCGGTTGACCTGTTGGACACGGAGAAGAATAAATCAGATGTCGCCGATTTTGTAGAGGAACTGAAATTATCCTTTCCTATTCTGCTTGACGAGACTTCTGAGGTAGCCGATGAATATAAAGTGCAAGCGTACCCTACCACGTATATGATTGATTCAGAGGGTCGGATCCAATCCAGGATGATGGGTGCCATGAATTATGACATGATGGTGGAACGGCTGGAAGAGATGGAATAGGTGAAGACGGGATTTCCTTTAGGAAGTTCCGTTTTTTCTTATGCGGTAGAGGGAAGGGTTAGTTGGGGGATGAATTGTGGGAATAATACAGGCTAAATAAAAGTGAAAGAATAGAAGGAGCACTGCCATGAAAATTGTTGTCATTGCTGATACCCATATGTCCGAGAAGGGGACTTGGCTTCCCGAACGATTGGAAAATGAATTGAAAACGACGGATCTTATCATTCATGCAGGTGATTGGAAGGCACTAGGTGTATATCATATGTTATCCGGATATGCTGAAGTAAAAGGTGTTTATGGCAATGTGGATGGAGAAGATATACAAGAAGTGTTTCCGGAAAAACAGTTGGTTGAACTGAATGGGTACAAAATCGGTGTGGTCCATGGTCATGGAGAGAAGAAGACGACCGATAGGAGAGCCCTGGAGGCCTTTGAAAGAGACGAACCGGATATCATCATCTTTGGTCATTCCCATATTCCATTGCTGCGGTACTATAAAAAGAAATTGCTTTTGAATCCTGGATCACCAACAGATAAGCGTACGAATCCTTACTATTCCTTTGCCGTTCTTCAGCTAGGAAGGGAATTGAAGGCAGGGCATGTCTTTTATAAGGATAAGACATAAATCCAGGGATTGCTACAAGATTCACTTACCTAGTATATAAGGCGGTGGGATTTCTGCTTGTACTGGAAAATGGCGATAGATCAGATTTTGCTGCAGAAAGAACAGATATCTCTCATAATGGACGGTTTTATGGTAAGCATGCGATCGATTGCCCGGGAAATAAACTTGCTCCACGGAAGGGGATTTTGTCGACTTTTCAGAGGGGGGGTAAAAGGTTATATCACCCCATGTTCGATAGGGAATATTGGAAGGAGAAGCATTTTATACACCTGGTATGAGCGGCAATTGGTTGAAAATGAAAAGGCAGGGTATGGTTTCAGGATTGGAAGTGAGATGACAGTACACTTCCATTGAGTTTGCCCACGGTTTGTACTATCATTATAGATTGGATAGAGAATTGACAGAAAAGAAACACCTCGTTTACATAAGCAAGCTGTAATCCTTCAGCATGCATGGATATCATACAGATTATAAAGGAGCGCTTATAAGTGGAAATAGGAATCGATAAAATAGGTTTTTATGCACCTCATCTTTTTTTAGATATGAACAAGCTGGCCGTGGAGCGGAATGTTGAACCAGCCAAATTTACTATCGGAATCGGGCAAGAGAAAATGGCGGTACCACCAATTACTCAAGATTCCGTCACATTGGCAGCCAATGCAGCCTTGAACATTTTGGATGAAGAAGATCAGGAGAAAATTGATGTTGTCCTGTTTGGAACAGAAACGGGCATCGACCACTCCAAGTCAGGTGCAGTCTATGTTCACCGTTTGCTTGGCATAAACCCGAATGCGCGTGCAGTAGAAGTGAAACAGGCATGTTATGGAGCAACAGCAGCCATTCAGATGGCGAAGGGCCATATTGCTTTGAATCCAGAAAGCAGAGTCCTGGTTCTTGGTTCGGATATCGCGAGGTATGGCTTGAATACTGGCGGTGAAGCAACACAGGGGGCTGGAGCAGTCGCAATGATCATCAGTGCTGAACCTCGCGTAATGGCCTTTGAAGGACCGAGCGCTTATCTCACAGATGATATCATGGACTTCTGGCGTCCCGTATATTCTGATAAAGCTATGGTAGACGGGAAGTTCTCCAATGAACAATATATCTCCTTTTTCAGCAAAGTATGGGAACAGTATAAGAAAAAGACAGATTTGACATTGGCAGACTTTGAGGCTATCTGCTTCCACCTGCCTTATACGAAAATGGGCAAGAAGGCGTTGCGTGCAGTCATAGATGAGACGTCAGAAGCGGTACAGGAACGGTTGATGGAAAATTACCAAGTCAGCACCCAGTATAATCGTAATGTCGGAAATATCTATACAGGTTCACTGTACCTGAGTCTCCTTTCGCTCCTTGAAGAAAAAGCAGAGCTGGCGGAAGGGTCACTGGTCGGGTTATTCAGTTACGGCTCGGGTGCTGTCGGTGAATTTTTCGCAGGACGTCTCCAACCGAATTATCGAAAACACTTGTTCACTGAGCAGCACCAGGAACTGTTCGTCTCACGCAAAGAAATATCTGTGGAAGAGTATGAGGAAATTTTTGAAGAGACTCTTCCTTCTGACGGTAGGTCCATTGAATTGGATATCCATGAAGACCCTGCCGCCATCTGCTTATCCGGGATCAAGGAGCATTCAAGGCAATATATAAATAAACAGCGAGATGTAAGTACATGGAAAGGTGAAGAATCCCGCTGACTATAGTGAACAGCCCCGGCACTTTGCTGGGGCTGTTTTTGTCCAGGATGCTATAATAAGGGTGGAGAAGAAATCAGCGGTAAGTTTCACCAGTCCAATACTGTTACTGGAGGTATCGTGATGAGTTTTTGTGAGTTGTGTGGACGGCAAGAGGTAGAAACGACGGTACACCATCTGATTCCCAAGGAAATGGGAGGGACATTCGGTCCTACTGCCGACTTATGCAGACCATGCCATAAGCAAATTCATGCATTGTACAGTAATCAGGAGATTTATACCAGGCTTACAACGTTGAAAGAATTGAGAGCGGACGACCAGCTATCCCGGTATATAAAGTGGATACGCAAGCAGCCCCCAAAGAAAATGATCAGGACCAAAAAGTCAAACAATCGGCGAAATAGAAATTAAAGACCATAACAAGTATACATTGTCTGTGCTTCCCTCGAACTGTGTCACAAAGTTGAGTACATATTCATCCAGCTCCTGGCAACGATATAGGGTGAGGCTTTCAAGCTCAATACAAGTAATGGAGGTTTTACATGATGGCACAGCAAAATCAACAGCAGCAGATGCAGCAAGCGGCACAGCAAGTTCAGCAAGCTCAACAAGCGGTACAACAAGCAGAGGCAAGTGCAGATCCTCAGCAGCTACAGCAAGCACAAGCACAGCTCCAACAGGCACAACAGGGACTTCAGAATGCACAGGCCCAAGCAGGAGCTAATTCCCAACAAAGCCAGGTGTTCCAGCAGGCACAGCAACAGTTGCAGCAAGCACAGCAGCAAATTCAACAGGCACAGCAAACCCAGCAGCAAGCACAGCAAAATAATAATATGCAATAAGGAAGATGAAAGGGTCGCCAATTGTCAACCAGCTAACAACTGGCGCCCCTTTGATTGAAGGAAAGCCCTCCAGCTTTTGTATATATTAGGGCAAATAAATTAATGGACAATTGGACAGGTATATTTTTTCACCCAATTAAAACACTATAAATACTCCCCTAAGTTTATATAGGGGCTTAAATCAAAAATAAAGGATGAAAAATGCCATGAATAATCGTCCAGGAATGATGACTTCCCTGCTAACAATTGGGGCGGCAGGCGCCGCCATCTATGGTATTAGGAAGGGAGTCCGAAACGGCACTTTCCAACGTTTGCCACAAACCGTTACGAATGCTATGAACAACCCACAAATGCAACAGATGGCTAAGCCACTACAAAATATGTTGCAGAACAACCAGAATCAGAACAACCAAAACAGCCAATACAATCAGAACGCTCAGCAAATGCTTGAAACTTATACTGGTACCAACACAAGTCCGCAGCAATCCGACAGTCAATATAGCTGATCAGCTTGTTTAAAAGCAGCTTCCTAAGAGGGAGCTGCTTTTATTCATGCGTCAATGGAATAATTCGATCCTTATCAGTTAACCCCCTAGCATAATCGAGCATTCTTCCGTGGGCTCTTCCAATTTTATGCTAAAATGGAGGAAGCAGAAATGGAAGGGGCAGTGTGTATGTGCGATTCTGCAGATAGGCAGCATCAACTGAGGCTGGTAGGGATATTCGATTCGCTGGACAGCTTGGCTGATAAAATAGGTGAACTATTGGAATGCCCGGTTACTATCGAAGACTCCAATCATCAGATCCTTTCATACAGCAAGCATCATGAGGATATCGATGATGTGCGGAGAGCAACCATCATGGGCAGGAAGGTTCCTGATAATGTAGTTAGTGCTCTCTGGAAAAAAGGCTATATGACAAAGTTGTTTGACAGTGATGAACCTGTTGCCATTCCTGTTATTGAGAAGGTTGGGCTCAGTAATCGAGTCGCGGTATCAGTACGTCGGAATAACGAAATCCTCGGTTTTATTTGGGCACATACAGATGGAAGCACAATCAGTGACGCGAAACTGCAATTGTTGAAAGAGGCGGTGAGGAAGGTAAAGAATCTCCTGTTGAAGGACCGCAGCAGAGTAAGAGCAATTTCAGCCAGTTACAGAGGGCTTTTCTGGCAGCTGTTGACCGGCGATTTAGAAGAAGTTAAGGATATGAAAGACCAAGCGAGAAGGCTTGGGATGCAATTGGATGGACGCTTATCCATGGTAATAATGGAGTTTTCAGAGGAAGTGACTGAGACAATTGAAAAGCATGCCAATTATTTGGCCGAGACACTTGATGATGTCCAAGTCGTCTGCAGAATGTTTGACCACAATCAACTGCTTCTTCTTGTCCGGCTGCCTAGGCAAGGGGACACAGGGGATTATTTAAATAGGTATATCGATGATTTCACTCAATTGATTTCGGCCCGCCTTCATATAGACGCCGTGCATGGTTCTGGAGGAAACATTTGCCATTCGGTACGTCAGATACCTAATAGCTATAGTGAGGCCTTGCATGTATTGGAACTCAAAAGGAAGTTTCCGGAAGAACTGGCGAGGATCAACCTATATCAAGAGCTGGGAATCTATCAGTTTATTGAAGATCTTCTGGATATGCAGATGAACAGTCGCTACAAGAATATAAAGCTGGAGCGGCTAAAGGAATATGACAGAAAGAATCACACAGCCATGCTGCAGACCTTGAAGGCTTATCTGGAATTTGACAGCAATGTCCAGCAAGCAGCCAAGCATCTACACGTCCATCCCAATACATTGAACTATAGACTGAAGCGCATCTCCGAGGTAGGCGGAATAGACTTGATGAGCCCTGACCAAAAGGTGACAGCCTATCTAGATTTGAAGGTAGAAAATATACGAAAAGGGTTTGATTTGTGAAATTCCACAAATCAGTGACTATTCTTTTATCGATTCACCTATATGCAGATGGGGATGTAAACGTATACAATAACCATATAGATTTATATACGAAGGAGTGATCGTATGATTATCGGGGTTCCAAGAGAAATAAAGAATAATGAAAACCGTGTGGCCATGACACCTGCAGGGGTAGTCAACCTGGTGGAAGCAGGAAATACGGTATTGATGGAAAGCGATGCAGGACTGGGAAGCAATTTCAAGGATGAGGAATACAGGAAAGCTGGCGCGGAAATCATCCAGGAAGCTGCGGATATATGGGAACAAGCAGAGATGATTATGAAGGTGAAGGAACCTTTGGAATCTGAATATCAATATTTCCGAAAAGGCTTAATCCTGTTCACCTATCTTCACCTGGCAGCAGAGCCGAAGCTAGCCAAGGCACTCGTAGACTATGAAGTGACAGCGATCGCCTATGAAACCATTACGGTAAATAACACTCTGCCACTGCTGACACCGATGAGTGAAGTTGCCGGACGGATGGCTTCTCAGCTAGGTGCGCAGTATTTGCAAAAGTCAGAAGGCGGGAGTGGGATTCTGCTCAGTGGCCTTCCTGGAGTGAAACGAGGCAAAGTCACTATTATTGGCGGGGGAGTAGTTGGAACCAATGCAGCCAAAATCGCTTTAGGATTCGGTGCCGATGTGACTATTATCGATTTGAATCCTATTAGACTCCGACAGCTGGATGATCAGTTCGGTTCTACTATTCAGACAGTGATGTCCAATCCATATAATATTGCCGAAGCGGTGAAAGAGTCCGACTTGGTAATTGGTTCAGTCCTTATCCCAGGAGCGAAAGCACCAAAGCTTGTAACAGAAGACATGGTCCGCTCGATGAAGCCTGGGTCTGTGATTGTGGATGTTGCCATCGATCAGGGCGGCAACTTTGAGACGGTTGACCATCCAACGACTCATGATGCGCCCATCTATGAAAAACATGGCGTGCTGCATTATGCGGTAGCAAATATCCCGGGAGCAGTCCCTCGTACGGCGACAGTAGGATTGACGAATGTCACCGTTCCATACGCACAGCAGATTGCCGCAAAAGGTATACGGCGTGCTGTTGATGAAAGTACAGCTATCATGGCTGGGGTCAACACAGCCGGTGGGCAAGTGACCTATGAAACGGTTGCTCGTGATCTCGGGTTTGACTATGTACCTGTTCAGGAAGCAATGAAGTCCATTAATGGCTAAAGACGGCCCTTCTGTTACGGCAGAAGGGTTTTTTATATTGCTATCAAAAAAATCTCTAAGATACTCCCTGTATTGGAAGATTACATGTTAAAGTATTAAATAGATTTCTCTTTGGATCAATCTCTGGGTTAAGCCTTGATCACGGCCTTTGTCAGTTATAAGGGTTAATATACAGCATGGAGGGAACGGTATGGAAAACGGCAGTTATCGTCCGACTTGGGCGGAAATTTCACTGGATGCAATCAGCAGTAACACGAAAGCTTTCAAAAATTATATTCAAACATCTACTAAAATGATGGCTGTTGTCAAAGGAGATGGTTATGGACATGGTTCGGTTCAGGTTGCTGAAACCGCTATAGAAGCAGGGGCGGATTATTTAAGTGTCGCCATCCTCGATGAAGCGATTTTACTACGAGATGCCGGTATTGATCACCCATTGCTCGTGCTCGGTTATACTCCCCCGGATGCAGTTCATGTCGCTATCAAGTATGATATTACTCTGACGGTTTATACACAGGAAGCGGCAGAGAGGATTGTTCAGGAAGCTGAAGCGCAGAAAAGGAAGGTCCGGGTTCACCTGAAGGTAGACAGTGGGATGAACCGGATAGGCATTCAGGAGACAGCAGAGGCTCTTACCCTTGCAGATATGCTTTCATCCAATTATGTCGTACTGGAAGGGGTGTTCACCCACTTTGCAGACGCGGACAATTTAGACCCTTCTTATACACATAAGCAATTCGAACGGTTCATGAGAATAGTGGATTCTTTGGAAGAGAGCTATGGTCGAATTCCAATCAGGCATTGTTGCAACAGTGCAGGGACTATCTCCCATCCTGAGAAGCATCTCGATATGGTTCGAGTCGGCATCAGCTTATATGGGCTGTATCCAGAAGAACATATGCGAGAGAAGATCCGTCTTCAGCAGGCAATGAGCCTGAAAACAAAACCAGTATTGGTGAAAACTGTGAGGTCTGGAGAACCGATCAGTTATGGCTGCACCTATCAGCCTGAACAGGACGCACAAATCGCCACTATCCCTATAGGGTACGCCGATGGCTTCTCCCGGCTGCTTTCTAATCGAGGAGATGTTACCGTACGTGGAAAGAGGGCGCCGATAGTCGGAAGGATTTGCATGGATCAGTCCATGATTGACATCACCGGCGTAGATAACGTGAGCCAAGATAGTGTAGTGACCCTGTTTGGCGAAAAGGAAGAGGGATATGTGCCGCTCGCTGAGGTGGCAGATTTGATGGGAACTATCCATTATGAAACCGTATGTCTGATTGGCAAGAGAGTACCACGTATTTATATTAAAAACAGTGAAGTAATTAAAAAGAAAAGCATGTTAACGTAAGGCAATTATGAGGTATGATCTGGGATATATTAGCCTTTGGGCAGGCTTTTAAGCATTAGAAAAGAGACATTACTCAAAGGTGATGTCTTCTTTTCATGGGCAATTATTGTGCCGCCATCTACCAGCGCGGTAATACCGTGTACAAATTCATTATCAATGTCACTTCATACCCCCTACTATTCAGTTCTTTTTCTACATGTTTTCCGCCTTCTGAACCGTAGTCGGCAATGACAGCGTTTTAAATATCCACACCAACGAAGCTTTTCTTATGATATAATGGGGAATATTAGGAATATTTATGTTTTATAAACTTTGCTTTAAGATTTTGTTAAGGAGGTAAGTGGATGAGCACTGGATGGAAACTGATGCTGTTTTGGACGTTGGGATTCCCTGCAATACTTACCAGTCTCCGTATTCTAACAGATGTATTTACAATTGAGGAAATCATCTGGGTGGATTACACAGCTGTTTTCCTGGGGGCTGCTGTTGCTGGTCTATTATTTGCCGGTCCTCTCCGTATATTAATGGAAAAGGCGAAAGAAGAGTGAACAACTGTAAAAGTGTTTGCAATCATGTCAACTCCTCCTTCCCATGCTATAAGGCCGAAACATGTAAGTATATTTTCAATGTATAAGATCAATTGATGCTCAGCCAGCTTTATCAGCGAGTTCTTTATGGTAGGCAAATAGCAGCTGGTCCATTTCACTGAGCATTTCCATGTTCGGATTTGCTTTTTCCAAGGCTTCCGTCAATATAGCCAATTCCTGCTCTCCTATTTCAATGACCAAATTTTTATTGGCCGACGATTGATATTTCATAATGATCACCTGCGAATGGTATTTTTTTACTGGTTAGTAATCAGTACCCGGTAGAACTATTTTTAAACGAATATGACAACATTTTTACATGTTAATTACAAAAAGTGAATGTTTCATAAAAGACTGCTGTTTTTCTGACAGCAGTCTTTTACTCTTGTGGCAAGTTAGGGCTAGACAAGCATATTCCTTTTTCACGGAGGTTATCCAAACATTCTTTCAAGTAGACTTGACCATGTTCAGGATAGATGGGCCAGCTGTTGATTGCGGCTGCGTCATGTTGATACAAGCTTTCATCGGAATGCTCCGAAGTGATTTTGCCTCGGTAGTAGGGGTTGTCCCATAGAGGATCATGTTTGTATCCTCTTTTGTCCATCTCCCTCATAATTAGTTGGTGGTACCTGTAAAGGCGATAGGGAGAATATTGGAATACATAATTTACCGTGGCATGGGGCTTTGCCCAACCTTTTCCTCTCAGGGCACAACACTCCCTATGTTGGCCAAGAAGCTGTTGCCTTGGAAGATGAGGTATCAAGTTTTCATGTCAAAGGCGCACTAATAACCCCTCCATATTCTAATTGGTTTCTACTGGTGTTCCCCTTTGAATACTTGTTGATTCTTCATCTACTTATATGCTATATATCCGGTTCTTTGATTTTCCCAGCTTTGCTTATCCATTCCGTATAATATCCAAGGAGAGGGCAGCTCAAATGGATGGTGCTCAGGTAGTGACTTTGCTTGTTCTTTTGTCATATCTACCCAGATATACGTGTTGTCCTCGCCAGTTCTCTTTTTGAGTTGTTTGTAATCCGAAGAAATGGTCGCCCATAGTCCTGGTTGTGAGTTCAGGTCCTTCCATGGATAGACTGCATGCAGGTAATGGTTCTTCTTCTGATCATGGTTTGTAATCACCATACGAGTGCCTTCCTCATTCTCATGGAAATTCCATTTCTGCAACACTTCCATAGAAAAAAGATCCTTTGTTGCTGGGAAAGGGTAGTAACATTCGTATGGAAAAAAGGACTCTGCCTGCAAAAATGCTTTCTCTACCCACTCCATCTTTCTATAGAGGCTACTCACCCGATTCCATGGTGCGTGTCCACCATGCAACCTAGACACATCTTTGGAGACGGCTCCATGCAGAACGGTTTGCTTGGTTAATCCAGTCTTTTCAATCACTCGTTGGGCGGGAAAGTTGTTTTCCTGGGTATTTGCTCCAACCCATTGAATACTTTCCCGATGAAATACCTCATCAAGCATATGGCGCATCAACCTGGTTGAATTGCCATTACCTTTATAGGCTGTATGGCTTCGCAGTCTGCCCAGCATTGCATACCGTCCAGCATAAATGGAGTAACCGCTTATACTGACCAGCCCACCATCTTTAAACAGTCCGAACATCCTATTTGGGTGTTGAGAAAGCTTGTCAAAAATACGTGGGACATAATCATTTTCCAATTCGGTCTCCATACTCTTTACAAATGGGTAATCATCTTCTGTCAGTATTCGAATTTCTGTATCCACATCGTTCCCTCCTCATTGTTTCGCATTGTCTATAACTTATAACTCCTCTCATTATAAACGGGTTGCACTAAGCAGGCATATATCCAATTGACATCTGTCGTTTCGCTAACATAAAAAGTAAATGATATTCACCTAATTGTAATTTATATATTGCATAATGCAATATAGTTGCATATACTAGGTTTAAAACAAGAAGGGGGAAAGCGTATGGGGATATTCCGGAAAAATAGAATGGAAGATGAACGGGTAACAGCTATGCAAAATAAAATATACCGGGAGTTGTATTGGTTGGTCCTGGTCATTTGCATTGTTTCCATTTTCCTGAAGTTTTCGCTGTACGGATGGCACTTGGAACGAATCTACACAGAACTTGCCATACTGATAGGACAAGGAAGCTATTATACGCTTCGTGTGATCCGGTTAGGAATTTATTCTGATGAAGTGGAACTGCATGACAGGAAAAGCAGGTGGCCAAGAAGAAAAAAAGAGGCAATTATTGGATTGCTTGGTGGTGTAGGGCTTTCTTTGTTCTTTGGAATGCGCAGTGCATTAGTTTATGGAGAAGGGACCACGGAATCCGTTTCGTATTTCTTCCTCGTATTTTTTGTGTCACTGTTGATCTACGTGCCATTACTGGCAGGGGGAATCGGCATCAGCCATATTCTAATGAAGAGGGCAAGCGACAGCTCTGCTGGCAAACAACTTGATAATAATGGTGGTTCAAATGAAAAACATTAACATGAAAATGGCCAGAGTGGAGAGGGACCTTTCTCAAGCAGAGCTTGCCAAACGTGTCGGAGTGACAAGGCAGACAATCGGGTTGATTGAACAGGGAAAGTATAATCCCTCCCTAAAATTATGTATTTCCATCTGCAAGGAGCTCTCCCGTACACTTGATGATTTGTTTTGGGAAACAGAGTAACCTTTATGTATATTTGTCGTCATGTACACGATGGACCGCATAATATATATGGATATAGTCTGAAGGAGGTGGCCGCAAATGCCAACGAATGATGATCGGTTGTTCGCCATGCTGATCTACGTCGTCAGCTTCTTCTTTCCAGTACTCGGACCTCTGATTATTTGGCTGATGAAACGCGATCAATCCGAGTTTGTAGATTACCATGGAAAGGAATATTTCAATTTTTTGATATCCTATACGATTTACAGCATTGTAGCAGGAATATTAATACTTGTGTTGGTGGGGATAGTCCTGCTGATTGCATTAGTGATTCTTGTTTTCTTGTTTACGATTATTGCTGCAGTAAAGTCTTACCAAGGAGAACATTACCGCATACCGTTGACCATTCATATGATCAAGTGAGCAATCCATACGGTACATGAATAGCCGGAGTCAAAAACTCCGGCTGTTCACTAGTCAATAATTGACTACACCATATTTCCGCATTTTGTTATAAAGGGTAACCCGAGAGATTCCGAGCATCTGAGCAGCTGCCGTCTTATTTCCACCAGCTTGTTGAAGTGCCTCTTCCAGTCGTTTTCTTTCGATGTTCTCCTTTTCTTGGGGAAGAGATCTCTCAGGGAACTGTGCCGATTTGTTTTCCTGTTGGTTGGACGGTTGGAAAAATCCTAGCAGGTCCTGTTTCCTGATCAATGAAGAGTCGGACAGGATAATGATCCGTTCCACTATATTGCGCAGCTCCCTGACATTTCCGGGCCAATGATAGTGAAGCATTGCTTCCATGGCATCAGTCTCAAGAGCAGGCGTTGGAACCTGATACTGAGAGGCAAACTGCTTTAGAAAGCTTTGTGTCAGTGCAGGAATATCATTGATTCTCTGGCGAAGTGGAGGCATAGTGATTTGGATGACATTCAGCCGATAGAAAAGGTCGGAGCGGAATTGGTTCTCTTCCATTCGCGCTTCCAAGTTTTGATTCGTTGCGGCTATGAACCGAACATTTACCGGCGTCCCGGTAGAGCTTCCCACCCGGTACAATTCCCTTTCTTGTAGAACCCGCAGGAGTTTGACTTGCATTTCCAAAGGGAGCTCGCCAACTTCATCAAGGAATAAGGTGCCATTGTTCGCCATTTCGATTTTGCCCTTCTTCCCATTTTTTTCTGCCCCAGTAAAAGCCCCTCCTTCATATCCGAACAGCTCACTCTCAAATAATGCAGCCGGTATGGCACCACAATTGACAGGAATAAATGGACCCTCACGGCGTGGGCTGGCTTCATGGATGGCTCTGGCACAGACCTCTTTACCTGTACCGCTTTCCCCCAAGATCAACGTTGTGGCGTCGGTCTTGGATGCTTTCATGGCAATTTGGATTGTCTGCTGCAACACTTTGCTTTTCCCCTTCAACTTGGAAAATGGAGTTGCTTCATTATTGGTATAAACCATCTGACGAAGCTCATTGAGTTCGGTGCTTGTTGTCAAAAGGTTATCGTTCAACTTTACGATTTGGGTGATATCCCGCTCCACAGAAATAGCCCCGATCAGCTCATTCTGTTGACTGAAGATAGGGGAAGCATTAACAACAACGTGCTTATCTTTGCGGGGACGGTGGTAGGCGCTTTGAACCGGTTGTTTTGTTTCCAATACATTGAGAATCATCAAGTCGTCCGTATCGAAGAATTCTTGAATAGGCCGGCCGATAATATCGTCATTCGTTATGTCATATGTCTGAACAGCAGATTCATTCCAAAATAAAACCTTTTGATCTGCTCCTATAATAGTAATTGCATCATCTTCTGCAGCCAGTACAGCTTCCAGGTAGGCAAGTAGATTAGAAACCAAGAGAGGGAGCCTCCTTTTTTATAGGGAAAGTGTTAAGTATATTAACAAAACTGTTAACTAAAGTGTAAAGTCTATTTACACATTTGTAAACAAAAGTCCAGACTTTTTGCCAAATCTGTAGTTTTATTTTTTATAGAAAAAATTTTTAATCAATTGAAAGCGCTTATATATCGGGGGTTTAGAAGACTCATTTAAACGTTTCAAGGCACAGATTATTAAATTGGCACGTTTTTTGCATATATATAAGTGAGGACTCAGAATAACTGAGCTGCCATTTATAAAGTTAGTTGCATTTCAAAACATGCCACAGGAGGGTTTTTATATGGTATTACCATTCAAACATGAACCATTTACGGATTTTTCAATCAAACAAAACAGGGAGGAATTCGAAGCTGCTTTGAAAAAAGTGAAAGGGCAGCTGGGACAGGAATATCCATTGATTATAAACGGAGAGAAAATTTATACCGATGACAAACTCATATCATATAATCCCGGGAATAAAAAAGAGATTGTCGGAAAAGTTTCTAAAGCGACGAAGCAGCATGTAGATCAGGCGATGGAATCTGCTGAAAAAGCATTCAAAACGTGGAGGAAGTGGACAGCGGTCGAGCGTGCAGAGATACTTTACAGAGCTGCGGCAATTGTACGCCGCCGGAAACATGAATTTTCAGCATGGCTTGCGTACGATGGCAATAAACCATGGGGGCAAGCGGATGCCGATACGGCAGAGGGCATTGACTTTATGGAATACTATGCACGTCACATGATTGAGCTTGCTAAAGGGAAAGAAATCAATGACCGTGTCGGAGAAGAGAACACTTATTTCTATCAAGCAATGGGGCCTGGCGTAACCATTCCACCTTGGAATTTTGCATTTGCAATCGTAGCGGGTACAACTGTGGCACCAATAGTTGCCGGAAACCCGGTATTGCTGAAGCCATCCGAAAACACACCGGTAATTGCTTATAAGCTGGTCGAGGTGCTTGAAGAAGCTGGTCTGCCAAAAGGCGTCCTCAGCTTCCTTCCGGGAGACCCGGCTGAAATCGGAGATTATTTGGTGGACCATCCTAGTACACACTTCATCAACTTTACCGGCTCCCGTGCCACCGGTACGCGTATTATTGAACGTGCTTCCAAAGTACAGGAAGGCCAGAAACACCTGAAACGTGTGGTGGCAGAAATGGGTGGCAAGGATACCATTATAGTGGATGACAATGCAGATCTCGACGTAGCTGCTGAGGCCATTCTCTACTCTGCATTTGGCTTCTCCGGGCAGAAATGCTCTGCTTGCTCTAGAGCAGTCATTCATAAGGATGTTTATGATGAAGTTCTTGAAAAAACGGTAAAGCTTGCTGAAGACATTACTGTCGGCAACCCCGCGGAGGAAGATGTGTATATGGGAGCCGTAGTCAACCAAAAGCAGTTTGACAAGATCAAAGAGTATATTGAGATTGGCAAAAACGAAGGGGAGCTTGTTTTCGGTGGAGAGGCAGACGACACAGAAGGTTATTTTGTCCATCCTACAATCTTTAAAGATATCGACCCGGAAGCCCGCTTGATGCAGGAAGAAATATTCGGACCTGTGGTGGCCTTCACAAAAGCGAACGATTTTGATGAGATGTTGGATATTGCCAACAATACGGAATATGGTCTGACTGGTGCTGTGATTTCCAACAACCGGGAACACCTGAACCGTGCACGTTATGACTTCGATGTTGGTAATTTGTACTTCAATCGTGGATGCACCGGTGCAATTGTTGGATATCAACCATTCGGGGGATTCAAGATGTCTGGTACAGATTCCAAAGCAGGCGGACCGGATTATCTGCAGCACTTCCTGGAAGCTAAGACGCTTTCCCAAGCATTTTAATGAACTATTAAACTATCAGGAATAGTTGCAGCGGCATCATTTCGCTGCGACTATTCATATGATATACAATAAGGGTAAGCGCATTCAGCTAAGCCAGGGCTTATTCCAACTTAGCAGTAAACTGCAATTGGGATTTTTATTACATTATTATTGTTTAATTATACATTTTTTTGTATAATTATAAGCAATTAGATAAAGGAGCTGCTGGATATGGCGAATTTGACAAAAGACTTTTTCATAGGCTTATCAAATAATAGAGTTTTAAACGAAAGTGCAAAAAAATGGGGTTTCCGTATGGGAGCTGAAAAATTTGTAGCGGGTACCAATATGGATAGCGTTGCTGATACAGTACACGAATTGAACCGTCGAGGAATCTGCTGCACACTTGATCATTTGGGTGAATTTGTAACGGAAAAAGAAGAAGCGCTGGAAGCTAAAGAAGAGTGTATTCATATCTTGGAGAAGATCCATGCAGATGAACTAGATTGTCACTTGTCAGTGAAACTTACCAAGCTGGGGCTTGATATCGATGAGTCGTTTTGTATCGAAAATATGAAAGAACTGCTTGCCGTTGCAGAACAATATGGCATATTCATCAATATCGATATGGAAGATTATTCCCATTATCAACAAACAATAGATGTACTTCAGCTGTTGAGAAAAGACTATGAGAATGTGGGCACGGTCGTCCAATCTTACCTGTTCCGTACGCAGAATGACTTGGAGGGATTGAAGGATGTGCGACTTCGTCTGGTGAAAGGTGCATATAAAGAAAGTCCGGATGTCGCTTATCATGACAAAAAGGCTATTGATGAAAATTTTCTATCCATTGCTAAACAGCGCCTGCTTGGCGATGCTTTTACGTCCATTGCGACACATGACCACTTCATCATCAGTGAATTGAAGGATTTTGTCAAAGAACATCAAATTGACAAAGATACCTTTGAATTCCAAATGTTATACGGATTTCGGAATGACCTGCAATTTGCTCTGGCAGAGGAAGGATATAATTTCTGCACCTATATTCCTTTCGGTACGGATTGGTTCGGCTACTTTATGCGCCGACTTGCTGAACGCCCACAGAATATGAATTTGGTCCTTAAAGACACCTTCTACACAAAAGATAATAAACTGAAAAAAGAACCATTGATTGCAGGAGGATTGGCTGCTGGCACGCTCTTGCTTATGCTGGGACGTAAAAAGAAAGTGAAATAGGGAGAGTAAAAATGACCACACGATTCTGTGCCTGGTCATTTTTTATCGCCCCTAAAAAGGCCCCTGGCATAAGTGGGGAAGCCCTGATTGCCTAAATTGCCCCCTCTTTTAGGCATGTCTCGTCGGATTCATGTTTCCCTTGCGGAGCGAATATAATGGTCGGAGGTTGTCCCGAGGCAGGGTAGGAGGAGGGGGATTGATGAACCGATTCATGTGGAAGGGTGGACTAGTTGTTTTAGGCGGTACTATACAGGGATTCGGCATGGGCTTATTTCTGTTTCCCCACTTCATTCCATCTGGTGGGGCAGGCGGTCTAGCCGTATTGCTGAACTACACATTCGGCCTGGGCATGGGAGCAGCCCTTTGGGTTGTCAATTTCACTTTTCTATTGCTTGCAGTGAATTATTTTGGGAAACGGTTTGTGGTTTGGACCGTAATCGCAATCACGATTACTTCATTATCCGTCGATTTTTTCCAGCAGCAAAATCTAATTGTCAATCGGCATTTATTATATGATTTGGTTTTAGGATCTGTTTTCTTAGGAACAGGAGTAGGGATCCTAATGCGTCAAGGTGTGTCGAATGGCGGAATTGGTGTAGTGGCTCTAATGATTTCCTCCGGAAGGAATATTCTCCCGGGTAGACCTCTGTTCTTGTTGAACGGATGTATCTTTGTGATTACGGCTTTGATCATCGATTTGAGATTGATCTTTCTGGCACTTATCAGCCAATGGATATCAACCAAAATGGTGGATTTGATTTGCCAGCTTCAATTTTACCGACTTTACACCCTTGGCTTTAGAAAAAAGCCATAAATGCTTAAATATATTTGTATCGAATCGGTGTATTCTTCTTTTCCTTGCCATCTCTGCCTTTTACATGGAGCAGAAGGAGGACAAGCAGTCCAACAAGAAAAGTGAGAGATGCAATAGACAAGAACATACCTGTTTTCGACCACTCCATCAGCCTGGTAAATACTGGTGGCCCAAGCGCTACCCCGAGAAAGCGGACAGATCCATATAATGAGGTGACGAACCCCCTTCTTTCTTTTCCGACTGCACCTGTGATAATACTATTTACACAGGGGAGGACAAGTCCCGCGCCGACACTGCTGACAGCAAGGACCAATAGAAATGGTATGATTTTATCGAAATAAACGAGCAAGCCATAAGAGATGGTCATCAGTATAAAACCCGTCACAGTAAGACTTTTCATCTTCTCGAGGTTTTTGCCAATCTTGCTCCCGGTAATATAGGCTATAGTGACCATTACCAACAGAGGTATGGCCAAAATAAATCCTTTGGGAACACCGTCTATCGAATATTTTTGCTCTAAAGTATCCGATAGAAAAAACAGGATGCCGAATAATGTGAACAGGACAGTTCCTCCGGCTAAATATGTGGTGAACAGCCATCTTCCCTCATGCTTAAAAACATTCAATAGTCCCCTCACATATTTAGGGAAGGGGGGAGGTGCCTGGCGATTGCTTTTTTCCTTGATAAACAGCCAGACCAGAATAGCTGAAAGCAGACTGAAAGCAGGAAAAACAAAGAAGACGGAAAACCAAGCGATTAATCCGACCAGAGCACCTAAGATGGGGGAGAGAACCTTTCCAAGTCCGTTAGAAGCTTCGAAAATTCCTAATACACGACTCTGTTCTCCGCCCTTGAACAAGTCACCAGTAAGTGCCATGGCAATTGGGGCAGTACCAGCTGCACCGATTCCTTGGAGGCCTCTCCCGATTAATATCCAAACATAGGAATTGGAGAATATAGCAGAGGCAAAACCGGCCAGCAGCCCTCCAAGTCCAAATAAAATGAGCGAGGGAAGGATAATGATTTTCCTGGAGAATCTGTCAGACAAATAGCCGATGATCGGGATAAAGATCGCCGCAGCAATAGAAAATACAGTTATGGTCATACTCACCTGGAATTGAGAGAGATCTAGAGAAGTTTTCATTTGGGGGAAAATAGGTATCAACATGGAATTACCCAATGTCATCATCAATGGGATCGAACCGATGGCGACGATTGCCATGCTTTTATTTTTCTTTCTCACTTATTCCCCACTCCTTGCTCTTGTTCATCATTTTATGTTGATTGGAGGTGATGTCAGCCAACCCTTTTCCTTCATCACCTTTAATAGTTTTACTTCATACTCTTCTCTTTCTGTATGGAATTCTGAGAACATTGTTTTGATGTCTTCTCGCATGGATATCCCGGTAACATAACTGCAGAGCATTTTTCCGCTGAGAAGCTCCTTTTGAACCAAACGAGCGATTTCCGAATCATTAAAACGGGCCCCGGCAGGGATATCCTGCAATTCTACATTAGGACGATCAGGCGGAGCTGGGGGCAAGCGAATCCCTGTATTCTTAAGCAGTGTCTCCACTTGCTGCTCTTCCTGGGTAAATCCATTCTCCAGCATGTCTTCAAGAAGCACTTTCAGGTCATGATCTCCTGTATGGTTGATCAGCACCTGCATGGTCACCAGCACCTCTTTGGCTGACTGTAGATAAGACCATAAGTGGAAGACTTCACCAGAATGCAATGGTATGTCCTGTGGTGTTTCACCTAGAATCCCCATGAAGTTATGACCTCCTACAAATTATTTGTTCCATTAGTATCCCTGAAAGAAAAGAAATTATTTAGTGTAATTTCCATAAAAAAGATGAGCAAGAGTATCGGCTCCTGCTCATCAGTGATGATATCCAAATTAATATACCTTGTCGCCATTGAAAATGGAATTCTTGACTACTACATAATCAACATTACGGATCGCTTCCAGCTTTGTCCCACCTGCATAGGAAATAGCCGATTGAAGGTCCTGCTCCATTTCAGCCAATGTATCATGAAGAGAGCCCTTATGTTCCACGTACATTTTCTTTCCCTCTACATTCTTTTTCTCGCCTTTTTGGTACTCTGAAGCAGATCCAAAATATTCTTTGAAAAGTTTCCCATCTTTTTCAACCGTTTGGCCTGGAGATTCCTCGTGCCCAGCAAAGAGGGAACCGATCATAACCATTGTAGCTCCAAAGCGGATGGATTTCGCGATATCCCCATGGGTGCGGATACCACCATCAGCGATAATTGGCTTGCTTGCTGCTTTAGCGCACCAGCGAAGTGCCGCCAGCTGCCAGCCGCCAGTTCCAAATCCTGTCTTTATTTTGGTGATACAGACCTTACCGGGACCGATTCCTACTTTCGTAGCATCTGCTCCTGCGTGTTCCAATTCACGCACAGCTTCAGGGGTACCGACATTCCCTGCAATCACAAAGCTATGTGAAAGATGCTGCTTAATGTGACGGATCATTCGGATAACTGCTTCAGAATGGCCGTGGGCGATATCAATCGTAATATACTCCGGGTCAAGGCCATCGGCAGCCAGTTGTTCAATGAATCCATATTCTTCATCTTTCACGCCGACACTGATGGAGGCAATCAATCCTTTATTTTTCATATCGCGTATGAATGAAGCCCGACGCTCCGGTTCAAACCGATGCATGACATAGAAGTATCCATTTTCGGCCAGATAGCTGGCTATACTCTCATCAATGATTGTCTGCATATTCGCCGGAACTACAGGTAACTTAAACGTATGCTTGCCCAACATTGCCTTCGTATCGCATTCAGACCTGCTGTTTACTACACATTTTGCGGGAATTAATTGTATATCTTCATAATCAAATACGTTTTCCATTCATTACACCCCTAAAAACGAATAATATGCTAATGATATTTTTAAACGTTCGCATATTTGTAATTTACCTTATTTGGAGGGGGTTGTCAAAATTTTTATGTGTCAATAATACGTGCTTGCCATAGAGTGTGGGAGGACAAAAAGGCTTTACAAGCCTGTAAAGCCGATGAACCCATCCTATTTGCGTTTACATAGATGTTTTAATCCTGATGGAGGCCACATTCTTTTTTTGCAGAACCAGACCATCGTCCGGAACGGTAGTCCCCATTCAGAGCTACAGGCAAGGTGCACATTTCACAGCCGATACTCGGATAGTTTTGGTTATGAAGTTCATTGTAAGGAAGCTCATTTAATTCAATGTAATTCCATACATCTTCCCATGTCCAGTGAATCAAGGGGCAAATCTTCACTTTCTGGAATGTATGGTCTTTATTAATAAATTGCGTATTCTTTCTAGTTATGGACTGATCACGGCGGAGCCCCGAAATCCATGCATCCACATTAGCCAGCTCCTTTTTCAAAGGCTCGATTTTGCGCAAGTAGCAACATGTATCAGGGTCGCTCTCCCAAAGTCTATCCCCGAACTCTTCTGCCTGCTGATCCAGAGAGTAGTTGGACCGAGCCATTCGTATATTCAATTTTGGATATTTTCCTTTTGTTTTTTCGATTAGATCATAAGTCTCTTTGAAATGAAGATCCGTATCTAAAAAAACTATGGTGGCATCGGGGGTCACTTTGGAAATCAAATCAATAAGTACCATGCCTTCTGCTCCAAAACTGCAGGCATAGAGGATTCTGTTCTGATACGCACGATAGGCCCATTTAATAACACCCATGAAATCGCTGAATCCGTTGTTCAGCTCTTCCTGAGTCTGGTCGCTCCATTGGTCGAAAGTCAGTTTTTGTTCCATATACTCTCCCCGCTTCATGTGAAATTTGATAAGCAAGTGCCTTCTCAAGACAGCAAAATACTTTGGGTATCTGTCTTGAATCAAAGTATTCAGCATTTGGGAGTTTGTTCCGAAATAGAGGGACATGGCAGATATCAGAATACTGTTCCGGGTGGACCATCGGAATAGGCTGGCTGCTTCTTTGTTATTCACGCTATTTTGCTGGGCGAATATACATAGGGTGAGCGAATATAAGTCATGTTGGAATCTTTTCCACTGGGACCTGATGGGAGGAGAGGGTAGTTGCAGATTTCGATTTATCAGGGGAGTGGGCCTCAGGCTGCCGCGGATGCAGTGATAGTAATAGATGTCATCCGGGCTTTTACGGTTGCCCACTATGCCTTTTTACAGGGGGCAGAGCGAATCTATCTTGCGCAGACGATAGAACAGGCATTCAAGATCAAGGAAGGCAATCCGGATTATCTCCTGGCTGGAGAGGTGCATGGTGAGGCTATTGAGGGTTTTGATCTTGAAAACTCACCTGATCAGGTAGCAAGAGCGCATCTGTATGGAAAGTCACTAGTTCAGAAGACGACAAATGGCGTGAGGGCAGCTTTGAACTCTTTGAACTCCAAGCATGTATTTGTCACTGGATTCACTAATGCAGAGATGACGGCCAAATTTATCAGGCGCGGAATGGGAGAAGGACTCGAAACCATCCAGATCATTGCCTCTCATCCGACGGGGGATGATGACCTTGCTTGTGCCGAATATATTAGAAGCCTCATAAAAGATGACACCTCCATTACAAAGAATCAGGTACGGGAGAGGATAATCCGATCGGAAGCAGCCGAAAAATTCTTGGCTGACAGTACCATCTTCCGTCCTGAAGATATTACGAGATGTTTGAAGGAACTGGACACTGACTTTGTCATGAAAATCAATCAGTCTGGAAAGATACCAATGATAGAGAGGGTTCATTTATGAGAGATGTCGATCTGAAGCTTCCTTTTAGAGAAGCTAAACCAAGAAACGCAGGAATGACAATCGTCATTGATAACGGGGCATCAATCCAATCTTTCAAGGATGTTGTCAACAGCTTCCATATGTATATTGACATGGTGAAGTTCGGCTGGGGAACTTCATTGGTCACGGATTTTCTTGATAACAAAATAGAATTTTTAAAAGATAATAACATTGGATTTTTCTTTGGCGGAACCCTGTTTGAAAAGTTTTTAAGCCAAGACAAAATCGATCAGTACTATGAATATTGCCGGCACTACGGCTGTACCCATGTCGAAATATCAAATGGGACCATTCTCCTTTCTAATAAAGATAAGGCCCGATTTATCACTGATTTTTCTAGAGATTTCACCGTTTTCAGCGAGGTTGGGAATAAGGATCCTCGCACAGCTGCAGCCCAAAGTTCGGCTGAATGGCTGGCTTGTATTCATGAAGATATGGAAGCAGGAGCAGACAAAGTCATTACTGAAGCACGAGAAAGTGGCACGAGCGGTCTGTGCGGAAGCGATGGAGAGGTGCGAGATGATGTGTTAGGCGGGATAGAAACCTCTCGTATTCCAATGGAAAAACTGATCTTTGAGGCCCCTACGAAAAAAATGCAAAGTTTGTTTATAAATAGGATTGGTCCCCATGTGAATCTCGCGAATATTGCCCTGTCTGATGTCATTTCCCTAGAGACATTGCGATTAGGCCTGCGGTCAGACACATTTTTTGTAATGAGAGAACAGGAGGAGAGATGAATGAGAAATACAAATAAAGTGTTTCATTTGGCAATTCCTTGCAAGGATTTGGATGAAACGGCAGAATTCTATCAGAAGCTGGGATGCAAATTAGCAAGAAGGTACGATGACCGGGTAACTTTCGATTTCTTTGGTGATCAAGTCGTCTGCCATTTAAGTCCACATCAAATTGATGAGCAACCAAAGATGTACCCTCGACATTTCGGTATTACTTTTCTGGACAGAGAAGAATATGAGGAGACGTTGGAATATGCTATTAAGGAGGAACTCCCATTCTTCAAGAAACCGATGATACGGTTTGAAGGGAAACGGGAGGAACACCTGACATTTTTTCTGATTGATCCGTCGAATAACTTGCTGGAATTCAAATATTACCACGAGGCTGCAATGGCCTACTGATTAAATTGTAGAGCAACGGGAGGGTGAGGGATGCACACGGTAATTCTTCACCTTTCTAAGCTCGACAATCTCCTTTATATAAGGCCACTAATCATCAGCCGGATAATTTTTTCAGCGGTAAGCAGCCATGCGGCAATGGTGATTCCCTCCACTCCAGTTCATGCTTCTCTGCTAGGATAAACGGATTTTCGAGGTAATCTTCAGGCACTGCTAGTAATTAGGGGAAAATCGGGCAGAGTAATAAAGGGTGATCATAATGAAAGCTAACGATGAAGAACGTAACCGTTTTGACAAAGCAGTAGATGAAATTCTTGATCTGTTCAATAACTTGGAGGATGATCAGCCGATCATTCATTTTAGTGAAGATGTCATGGAAAATATCGAACGTGCAAAGAAAAAATATGGTGACGATATGGTAAATGGGAAAATTAATACGGTCGTAAGAGAAATGCTGTCCTGGCTGGATTTAGAGAATGTGGATCTGGAAGAGAAAGGGAATGACGACCCCCACAAAGTCGATGGGAAGAAGGAATGACCAGTGTTTTGGAAATCACTGGTCAGGTGTTACATCATTTTTTTGAAACCTTTAGTAAGAAACCCCGTATAATTTAAGAAGGCAACCGCTTTCCATATCTGTTATCATAGATTAAGAGAAATGCGATTGCAATGAGGGGGGTCATTTTTGGACAATACAAATAATATCAATCCAGAACAATTAGAGAGGATGAAGCGTTTCGGTAAGAAGATAGGAATCATAGCAGGGATTGTGTTGGTACTTGGAATTCTTCTTCTTCTGTTTTTCAGCTGGATTACAGATTACATATGGATGGAGAATTTAGGGTTTTCCAATGTGTTTACAACGATCATAGGAAGCAAGATACTATTAGGTGCTATTGGTTTCATCCTTTTTTCGGTGCTGACATACATTACCCTGTCTTGGATACGTAATGCATATGCAGGCCACTTTCATAAGAATCAACTGCCGCCTTTCCTTGAGAACCGTAAAAAGAGCAGACCTATACTGGTCGGTCTCTCGATCGTTGTGGGGATGATAGGCAGCAGTGTAGTACAAGGCATCGGTTGGGAACCTTGGCTCAAGTTGTGGAATCATACTTCATTTGGAGAAACTGATCCGTATTTCGATATGGATATTTCCTTTTATATGTATGTATTGCCGTTCATGGAATTGGTGCTTGGCATCCTGTTGGGACTGGCTGTTTTTTTCCTGTTGGTCGAGATCGGATTCTATTCTGCCTTCAACATGTATCGGATGAGTCGTACTGCCCAAATGCATATGGGCGTGACGCTTGGTTTTATCGGCCTCTTGCTGGCAGGCATCCACGCACTTGAACCATATGGAACATTGCTAACCAATCAGGTTAACCTGTTTCAAGAAAGTGTGGTCCATGGGCTCAGCTATACGGATCGGGTGATCAATATTCCTGCATCCTATGTACTTGCAGCAGTTGCGGTCATCGGAAGCATTTGGATGATCATTTCCCTTGTACGCGGAAGGATGAAATCCATTCTGACACCGGTTATCGCCTATGTGGCAGTGGTGATCCTTGCTCAAGGTGCATCCATTGTGGTGCAAAACTTTATGGTGTCCCCAAATGAATTTTCCAAAGAGACGCCATACCTGGAACATAATCTGGAATTCACCCGGGCTGCCTATGATTTGGATGTAATTGATGAAAGGGAGCACCCGGGGGAACAAACCTTGGATGCTGATATGGCTGAACGTAATCAATTGACATTAAATAATGTTCGGATCAACGACGCACGACCGATACTGGATGTATATAATCAACTGCAGACTTTCCGTACGTATTATCAGTTCAATGATATCGATGTGGACCGATATGAAATCGATGGAGAGTATCAACAGGTGTTCCTTGGTGCGAGAGAATTAAGTACTGCGGATCTCCCATCCCAGGCCCAAACATGGGTCAATCAGAATCTTCGTTATACCCATGGTTATGGAGTAGCGATGAGTGATGTAAATGAGATCACTTCACAGGGACAGCCGGAGTATATGCTGAAAAATCTTCCGCCCCAAGGCGATATGGAAATTTCCAGACCACAGATCTATTTTGGCGAACAGAATTATAATAGTGTGATCGTCAACAGTGCTGTAGAAGAATTCGACTATCCATCCGGTGATGAAAATATGTCGACAACATATGAAGCAGATACAGGGATTCCATTGTCTGGTATCAACCGTCTGCTGTTTGCACTGAATGAGGGATCGTTCCGCATGTTTGTTTCCGATCAAGTGACAGGAGAAAGTCAACTGCTGGAGACACGAAACATTATGGACAGAGTGGAACGAATTGCTCCATTTTTTGATTATGATGATGATCCATATATTTTTGTGCGGGATGACGGAAGTCTAGCTTGGATGATTGATGCTTATCTTACAGCAGATCGCTATCCGTATTCGGAGCCTCACCAGGGAAATGAAAGCTATATTAGGAATTCAGTAAAAGTGACGGTAGATGCTTATACGGGGGAAGTGGATTTTTACCCGGCAAATCCGGAGGAACCACTATTCCAAACCTATGAAAGAATCTTTCCGAATCTCTTCACATACGATGTTCCAGAGGATGTGAGGTCCCATTTCCGGTATCCAGTCGATTTGTTCAAGATACAGGCATCCATGTACGGAACCTATCATATGACGAATCTAGAAGTCTTCTATAACAGGGAAGACCGATGGGAATTCCCGACGGAAAAATACTTCAATGAAGATATTGAAATGGAACCATATTATGTGACGATGCGGCTCCCAGAGTACGAAGAGGAAGAGTTTGTATTGATGATGCCGTTTACACCGAGGAACAGGCAGAATATGATTGCCTGGATGGGTGTTCGCAATGATGGGGACAATTATGGCGAAACATTTGTTTACCAATTCCCTAAGCAGCAGAACGTCTATGGACCGCAACAAATCGAGAACCGGATCAACCAGGACAGCACCATTTCTCAGCAGTTGAATCTCTGGTCACAAGGTGGGTCTGAAGTCATTCGCGGCAACCTGCTGGCAATTCCAATAGAGGACACCGTAATGTATGTAGAGCCAATTTATATCGAGTCCTCTAATGAGACATCTCTTCCTGAAGTGAAGCAAATCATCCTTGCTTATGGTGATCGAATCGTAATGGAAGCCACTTTTGAGCAGGCCCTTGAACGGATGCTCAGCCTTATTGATCCAGGTGTGGAACCGGGAGAAGGGGAAGAAGAGGGGCAAGACGGGGTTGAAGACCCAAATCAGCCGATGATGGAATCAGAAGAGACATTGCGAGAGATCTCCGACTTGTTTGAGGCATACCAAAATGCACTTTCCAATGGAAATTGGGAAGAGGCTGGAGGTATTATGAAAGACATTGAAAACAGACTGAGTGAGTTGGAAGAATAGAAGGAATTCAGAGCGCTCCCAGTAGGGGGCGCTTTTCTTATCTTTTCCAGTTCAATAGGATAGTTTTCATCCAGCAGGACTAGCGCTGTCCGTATTATGATATACTGATGCCTTATTACAGTAGATGTTTGGAGAGGAGCCGATAATGAGAATACTATGGGTCATGATTGGAGGATTTTTCGGTTCTGTTGCCAGGTATGGTCTCGGTGAGTGGATTTCAATAGGGGGAGGTTTCCCGCTCGGCACACTGATGATCAATCTTATCGGATGTTTTTTGCTGGGATGGTTTTTGACTATCATCACGCAAAGGAGTAGGAATAGGCAACCATATATGTTGGTGATCGGGACAGGATTCATTGGTTCATTTACGACATTTTCCACCTTTTCGGTTGAATCCGTGGAATTATTGAAAGCTGATACCATATGGTTGGCTGTTTTTTACATAACCGGAAGCATTATCGGAGGACTATGGTTTGCCTATACAGGATATAGATTGGCTGGAAGAAAGGGGGACCGACCATGATGATCTTGGTAGGCATTGGAGGCTCTCTTGGGGCCGGGGCACGTTTTTATCTCGGAGGTTTACTGAACAATAGATGGGGAGTTTTTCCGGCAGGGACTTGGCTGGTTAACATTATGGGCTCTCTACTGCTGGGGATGATGGTAGGCTTACATACACAAGGCCTGATTCCAGGGTGGCTATGGGTGCTTGGAGGAGCAGGATTTTGTGGGGCATTTACTACTTTTTCTACATTTGGCCATGAAACAGTCTTATTACTGCGTCGAGGAAAGATAGGTATGGCCTCAATCTATGTCATCACTTCTTCCGCGCTGAGCATACTTGCAGTGTTCCTTGCTGTATGAAATAAGCATTTATCATTCATGGTGAGAGTTCAAGTAACAATAGGATAAAAGAGAGTAAAAGCAAACCAAGATGGAGGTAATTTCCATCTTGGTTTTTATGTGTGCCCGGCATGTGCGCACGCTTTAGGGTTCGAGTCCCGAGCGGTGAAGGTCATTGTAGCCGTT
>NZ_JBHRSA010000040.1:0-1299 GCF_042643145.1 Virgibacillus xinjiangensis | reverse complement strand
AACTAGAGGGTGTACCTTACCTTTTTTTTATATACCTTTTATTTACACAGACTATTGTACGTCATCGAGTACGGTGGCGGGTGGCACGAGTAGCGGGGGATGGCGACCGAGTACGGTGGCGGGCGGCACGAGTAGTGCAGGATGGCGACCGAGTGCGGTGGCGGGCGGACCGAGCGAATTACAGATTTCATAAATACAAATGAATGGATTAGTTTCAGGTTTGAGGAACAAATAAACATCATCACCTTATTAACAAATCACTTAAATAAGCTGTCCGATAGAAAAAAGCCTGGGGACATTATATCCCCAGGCCTATCTATTACCCTAGTATTCCTTCTATAACATCTTATTTATATAAAATGAATGATTGGTATAACCTCGACATCTCCACTTGATCCGCAGCTTAGCTCATTAGGCCCCAGTATCTCCTACTCGGGCCGTGGCATCTCAAGGTCGGGCCTTGCACTCCTTTACTCAGGCCACTGCTCCTTCCACTTGGGCCGCGCGCTCCCTCACTCGGGCCTCACCTTTGTTATTGTCCCCATAAAGTAGACATATTTAAAGTCGTGCAACCTTATATGTTAACTTAAATATTGGGGAGGCGGTTATTTGTGGGGAAATTAAGAAAATACTCCTACGATGATAAAGTACAGGTTGTTAAGAAATTTATGGAGGGGTACCCCTCCAGCCGATTGGTGAAAGAATTTAACATAAAGCATCGTAATCGGATTTATGAATGGCGTGATCAAGTGCTGCAAGGTGGCTATGAAGCTTTGAAAGGTCATCGCGGTATGACAAACAAAGCACCTCATCAGAACCGGGAGCGTTCACTTGAAGAGGAGAATGAACACTTGAAACTGGAAGTGAAGTATTTAAAAAAGTTATTAGAGCTCCAAAGGAGGTGAGTCATAAACGAGCTGAGTTCGAGTTCATTCGCGATCATGAAGATGAGTATCCGATAACGAAGTTGATTGCGGTAACTTCTGTTTCCCGTTCCGGATATTACAAGTGGAAGTCACGAAAAGAAGGCTATGAACAGGATCAGAAAGATGAAGGTCTTTATGGAAAGCTTTTAAAAATCTATGAGAATCATAGAGGCACATATGGGCGAAAACGCATCAAAGAAGAACTTAAAAGTTATTATCATATGGTTGTGAACGAGAAACGCATTTCCCGAGTGATGAAAAAGTATGGTTTGCGCTGTAGAATCCGCAGGAGACTTAAAAAGCGTGGCCAACAGCCTTATGGGAATGTCCCAAACATATTAGATCGCGACTTTAAGGCCTTGAGGCCTGGCAT